>JBKGYI010000211.1:0-3352 GCA_046546195.1 bacterium
CAGTCTGTTTCCCGGGCGGATCGGGTTTTTCATCTGGCGGCTGCTGTTGGTGTCCAGTACATAATCGATAATACCCTGGAGTCTATTGAAATAAATACCCAGGGTACTGAAAATATCCTTTGTGCTGCAAATAGAGACAAGACACCTGTTTTTATTGCCTCTACCTCCGAAATATATGGTAAAAATGAAAATATACCTTTTAGCGAAGAAGATGACCGGGTCCTGGGCACAACAACTATTTCCCGCTGGAGTTATAGCTGCACGAAAGCGCTTGATGAGTTTCTGGCTCTTGCTTTCTGGCGGGAAAAACAGCTCCCGGTAATCATCGGTCGTTTTTTTAATACCGTGGGGCCCCGCCAGACCGGCCGTTACGGGATGGTTATTCCTAAATTTGTTAAACAGGCATTATTAGGCCGAGAGATTACAGTTCACGGCGATGGCGGGCAGACCCGTGCCTTTATGGATGTCGATGATACGACCGATGCTGTGATAAAATTGATGGACAAAAAATGCTGGGGGGAGATATTCAATATTGGTGGTAGCCAGCAGGTAAGTATCGAGGAACTGGCTAAAAAAATTATCAGGCAGGTTGGCAGTTCTTCCACATTGAAGTATATACCGTATGAAGAAGCCTTTGAGAGTGGTTTTGAGGATATGCGTCATCGTGTTCCTGATACTTCAAAACTGGAGAAAGAAATAGATTTTAAACAGAGCCACGATCTGGAAGATATTTTAAATAGAGTTATAAATTATTTTCGCTCGAACGAGGGATTTCAATGAATTTTGAAGAAATGATAGATAGTAAACAGTTAAAAATAGGTGTCATAGGGATGGGTTATGTCGGGTTGCCCCTGGCGGTCAGTTTTGCTGAAAAAGATTTTTCGGTGCTTGGTTTCGATGTTAATGTTGAAAAAACCGAGCGGATTAATAGGGGAACCAGCCCGATTTCGGATGTTACAAGCAGTCAACTTACTGAACTTGTGCAGGCTGATAAAATCGAAGCGACAGCCGATATGAGCCGCCTGGCTGAGGTTGATATGATAAGCATCTGTGTGCCGACTCCTTTGCGTAAATCCCGCGATCCTGACATTTCGTATATCGCCCAGGCAACGCAGACGATTGTGGAAAATTTTAAACCGCCGGGAATAGTAGTTCTTGAGAGTACCACCTACCCGGGAACTACTGATGAAATTCTTGCCGAGGCGTTTGAAAGTGCCGGCTGGGATCTGGAAGAGGAGTTGTTGCTTGCTTTTTCACCGGAGCGGATAGATCCCGGTAATCCCGATTTTGGTATGGAAAATACCCCCAAGGTTGTCGGGGGATACAACAGGAAAGCCGGCGAACTGGTGTCGAAGCTTTATGGTGTGGTGTCCGGAGAAATTGTAACTGTTTCCGGAACCCGTGTCGCTGAGATGGTTAAACTTCTGGAAAACACTTTTCGTAGTATTAATATCGGGCTGGCCAATGAGATGGCTCTGATCTGTGACCGGATGGGAATAAATGTTTGGGAGGTAATTCGGGGCGCCGCTTCCAAACCGTTTGGTTTTATGCCATTTTACCCGGGGCCCGGCCTGGGTGGACACTGTATTCCGATCGATCCGCTTTTTTTATCCTGGCGGGCAAAATTGCATAATACATCGACCCGTTTTATAGAGCTTGCCGATGAGATAAACCGTTCGATGCCCCGCCATGTTTTTACAAAGATAACCGGCGGACTAAACGAGTTTGAACGCAGTGTGAAAGGTTCGAAAATCTGTGTCTTTGGCGTCGCTTATAAACCCGATGTAGGAGATACACGGGAATCTCCTGCTTTTGAAATCATATCCCTTTTGCTTGATCATGGTGCTGAGGTTGTTTACTGCGATCCCTATGTTGAAGAATTTAAAGTGGAAGGGATAGAAATACAAAATATTTCGCCGGCTGAACTTGAGGGGACAGAATACGATGCGGCGGTCATAATTACCAATCACTCTGATTTTAACTGGGAGCAGCTGCTGACCGGGTTTAATCTTGCTGTTGATACCCGCAATGCGCTTGAAAACGGAACTTTATCCGGCGACTCGCTAAAGGTGATCTCCATATAAAATGAATTTTCATCACGAATGGCTTTATTTTGCTGCCGCCAGCTTGAGTTTCGGTCTCTGCTATCTGCTGACGCCGCTGTGTTTAACTCTTTCCGGTTTTTTTGGTTTGCTGGATAAACCCGGTGGCCATAAAGCTCATGAACAGGCAACGCCGTTGATGGGTGGGGTTGCCATTTTCTCTTCAGTTTGGCTTGTTCTCCTGGGTCTGGTTTACCAGGGGTTTTTAAGCTGGGGTCTGGAATTACGCGGTCTGCTGATTGGTAGCAGCGTGGTTTTTGCGATGGGGCTTGTCGATGACCTGCGCGGGTTGCCCGCCTTTACAAAATTTGTTGTTCAGATTGGCGCTGCTGTTATTGTTGTTTTACATGGCACTGTGATTTCATTGTTTATCGGTTACCACGTAATAACGATCCTGATAACTATTCTCTGGATAGTCGGTATAACCAATAGTTTTAACCTGCTGGACAACATGGATGGTCTTACTGCCGGTGTCGCCGCAATCTGCTGTCTTGTTTTCAGTATAATCGGCTATCGTCAGCAGGATTATCTTACAGTTTATCTGGCAGTAAGTATGCTTGGTGCCCTCGTTGCTTTTTTACGTTTTAATTTTGAGCCGGCCGAGCTGTTCATGGGGGATGCGGGAAGTGGATTCATCGGGTTTTTCATGGCCACTCTGGCTGTTTCATCCAGTTACCTTCAGCATACCCAACTGCGTCATTTGCCGATTATTACTCCGCTTTTAATTTTTTCGGTACCCCTGTTTGATACTTTTTCCGTGATGGTGATTAGAATACTTGAAGGGCGCCCGATCTGGGAAGCGGATAACAGTCATTTTTCACACCGGCTTGTTTCGCTTGGCTTAAGCCGTCGCTCCGCAGTACTTGTGATTTACCTGGTTACCTTTTCGATAGGAATTCTGGCAACGATGCTGACCCGGGTTAACAGAACCGATGCAATTTTACTGCTGATACACGGTGTATCTATTTTTGTGATAATAATTCTTCTTGAGTTTGCCGCCGCAGCCATCCGCCGCAAAAATTAATGGTTTTCAGATTAAGTTTAAAAAAATACTTGTATTTCCCCCGCCGGGTTAAGTTATAATTCAGCTTCTATGCAGAAGCAAATCCAGACGCTCTGTTTAGCCGCAGTTTTATTTGCTCCTTGATTTTTTAATTGGAATGAGTGGTTATAGAGCGATGTCTTCCAAAAAAATTATTTTGTTTTTTTTATTGCTTGTTCTGGGGCTGGCCGGGTATTATTTGTTTAGA
>JBKGYI010000212.1:0-3346 GCA_046546195.1 bacterium
ATAAAGTGGGAGCCACTTTTGGCTGCCTGGTTCCCCGGCTGGTAACCGGGCAGTTTGATCCCACCACCAACCTGGCAGTCTGGCCCTCAACCGGTAATTACTGCCGGGGAGGCGCCTATGATGCCGCGCTGCTCTCCTTTGAATCTATCGCAATTTTGCCGGAAGGGATGAGCCAGGAGAGATTTGACTGGCTTTCAAAAGTGGCCGGTGAAGTAATTGGAACTCCGGGAACGGAATCCAATGTAAAAGAAATTTTTGATAAATGCTGGGAGCTGCGCAGGGATCCCGAATACAGGGACCGGATTGTAATATTCAACCAGTTTGATGAGTTTGGTAATCATCTCTGGCATTACGAAGTAACCGGTCAGGCGATGGAGGAGGTGCTGGAGGCCGAACTGGGAGAAGATGAAACACTGGCCGGTACAGTCCTGACAAGTGGTTCCTCCGGTACTCTTGGTTGCGGCGACCGCATGAAAGAGCTGTTTCCGCACAGCAAAATAGCGGTTGCCGAGGCTCTACAGTGTCCAACATTATTATACAATGGTTTTGGTGCTCACCGCATCGAGGGAATTGGTGACAAGCATGTTCCCTGGATACATAATGTTCGCAATACGGACACCTTAATTGCCATTGATGACAATCACTGTATGAACCTGATGCGGTTGTTTAATGAACCGGTTGGGAGAAAATTTCTCAAAAAGCAGGGAGTGCCGGCTGAATTCGTCGACAGCCTCGATCTGCTGGGGATTTCCAGTATCGCCAACGTATTATCTTCGATTAAATTCGCCAAAAAGTATGAACTGGGGGAAAACGATGTTGTTCTAACAGTCTGGACCGATTCAATGGAGCTTTACGGTTCACGGCTTGAAGAGGTGCGAGAAGAACGAGGAGAGTATGATGAATCCCGAGCCGCTGCCGATTTTGAAAACTGCCTGGGCGGCCAGGAGACAGACCATGTTCTTGATCTTGACTTTGATGACCGCCGCCGGGTCCATAATCTAAAATACTTTACCTGGATTGAGCAGCAGGGCAAAGAACTTGAACAGCTCAATGCCCAGTGGAATGATTATCCTGATTACTGGGATAACATCCACGACCAGACTGGAAAAATAAACGAGTTAATAAAAGAGTTTAACGACCGGGTCGGGCTTATCTAACTTTACCCAAACTTCCGGAGCAGTTTTAAAATGTTTTGTAGAGAGGGTGTATGCGATGGATATCGATGAATACCTGAAACTTTTAAAAAGTGAGATTAAAGAGGTGGTTGGCTGCACCGAACCGGCCAGCATTGCTTATGCTGTCGCAAAAGCGCGGCAGGTTCTGGAAAAAGAAATTTCTACTCCCGCCGCTGAAATTCGCCGGGGATTGAGAGTAGAACTCGAACTTTCAAGTGATGTCAGTCGCAATGTTTCCACTGTCAGGGTTCCGGTGGTTCGAAAAAAAGGTGCGGCGCCGGCAGCGGCCTGCGGGCTTTTTGCCAGCCCCGATTCGTTTAATCCTTTCAAAACCATTACCAACCGGGAAAAAAAGGAGATAAACAGCCTGCTCGAAAAAAGAAACTGGGTGGATATCTCCAGCAATGAGAAAAGAGGGGTTTACGTAAAAGCAAGCCTGCACAGCGGCTTGAACCGTGTTGATGTGATAGTTCGCGGGGAGCATGATCACGTCGAAAAAATATTTTTCAACGATGAACTTATATTTCAGGCCTCAGAGACAAAATTGCCCCGTGTGGAAAACCTCCGGCATGCGCGACAGATTGTAGAAAAAGATGACGGTCGTTTAAAAGAATTTGTTAGTGATTTTCTGAACCGCCAATCTCAATTGATCAAAGAAATAGATTACGACAATATCATCGAAGCCGTGGAAAAAGTTGTTCTGCAGAGAATGGAAGGGGAATCAATCCGGGTGCAGACAATCACCGGTTCCGGCAACCAGGGAATATTTCTCGGGTTACCCCTTTATCAAAAACTAAATGAAGAGGGCGATGATTTCCTGGAAGCAGCTTTATTTACCGTGCTTGTTCAGATATATTTAACCCATCGCGAAAAACGACTTACTGATAAGTGCGGTTTGATAACAAAATCGGCCCCCGCTTTAATGGCCGGACTTTTATATTACAACAAAAAACCGCTGGAACTGATCAAAAAGAAAATGGAGCTGGTGGCGGAAAGCGCCCGCGGAGTTTTGTGCGAAGGAGCGAAACCAAGCTGTGCTCTTAAAGCCTACATGTCCCTGTCAATGGTTGAAAAAATAGAGAGTATGGAGGAAAACGGAGCATGGAAATTTTAGAAGAAGCGCTGCACAGTTTTGAAAAGATAATAGATAGAAACAATCTGCAAAGAGGAAAAATTAAGATTGAGGCACGGGGACTCAGCCCGGAGGAGGCAATAGGTCAACCCGGGCGGGAAGATTTTCCCCTTGCCGAGGGAAATGAGGTCATGATTCAGGCGGAATTTTGCGCCAGTATCGGGCAGGCATTCACCGACCATCCCGGAAATTACGAGGGAAGCCTGGCTGAACTGCTTGAACTGCCGGCGGACAGCAATTACCATCGTGCTTTGAAAATAGCGGCAATGAATGCCGTCCTGGGTCAACTAAAGCTAATTGACCGGACTGTTCACTGCCGTAACCAGGGTCCGCAAAAATGTGCCGAACAGATAGTTGACTGGCTGAAAACAAATCACCCCGAACTAAAAAAATTGCTTATAATCGGCTACCAGCCGGCAATAGTCGAAGAATGTCTCCGCTATTACGGTTCTGACGTCGTGGACGTGACCGACCTTGCCGCCGAACGCATCGGCCGCCGGTTGACTGATGGCGCCGTTATAAAAAACGGGCATAAAAAGAACGAAAACCTGATCGGCGGAGCCGATTTTGTAATGGCCACCGGCTCAACAGTCGCCAACAATACAATTTCTGAACTTCTCACCCTTTTTAAAAAACACAAAACTGATTTTACTTTTTTCGGCAATACGATAGCTGCCGTTGCCTATCTGCTCGCTCTGCCCAGGCTCTGCTTCGAAGGACAGTAGAGAAGCAAAAAAACGAACAGGTATGCAAACAAACACAAATTCCGGTAAAATCAGCTCAAATAAAAAATATCCGGCAAAATATAATCCGCTGGATTGCAAGATCTCACTGCTCCTGCACATCCGTGGGACTTCGAGGAGCGGAAGAGCGGAAGAGCGGAAGAGTGGAGGAGGGGAGGAAAGGCAAAATCAATTAGCGGGGAGCTTGGCGCGGGGAGCTTGGAGTAAAAGCAAATTCAAAGTCGACTGTAACTTCAAATACTGGAACCACGGATTAAGGCAACAACATTTAATTGTTGTTAAAATCAAAACCATAA
>JBKGYI010000213.1:0-3344 GCA_046546195.1 bacterium
AAAATCTAAAGGATAATCAAAGACAATATCAAAATCATAAACCCACTGGATTCCGAGTCGCGCTCCCTGCGGTCGCTTGCCGGAATGATGGGAGGGGGTGTGGATTGCGAAGCTTGCTGCTGCCGCATATCCCTGCATCCGCGGCATTAGCACTTTCTTGTGCGTCGCACTGCACCCCGGCTGGAATGAACGACTAAGGGCTGGCGGGCGGCGGTTTTGGTGGAAAATATTGAACCTTAACCATCATTCTTAAGAGAGGGCGGCGAGGGAAAACAAAATATTATCTTTGTTATTTTGTTTTATTACTTTTGCTTAGCCGGTTTTTCGGGGTGCTCTATTTTGTCGACTTTCAGGAGGCCGCGCAGAGCGTTGCTCAGGTAGACTTCGCAGGCAGATTTTATTTGTTTACGATGAATTCTTGCCGGACGGGCTGCCCCGCGCCTGAGAAGTTCCTGACGCATCACGCCGGGCAAAATATTTTCCGACAGCGGTGGGGTTAGGAGATCATTCCCTTTTTTGATATAGACATTGCTTATCGTACCTTCGCTGATATAACCGTCCTCGTCGTAAAAAACATACTCGAAACAGCCGTTTTGGGCAGCTTTGCGGCGATATTTATTATAAAAAGAGCGGTATGTGGTCTTATGTTTAAAATATTTTTTGTGCTGGTCGGAAACATGGCGGGGAGCGAGTTTTATTTTTATGGCTGCAGGCCGCGGCGGCAGATCTTTGACTTCAATTTTAAAATCTCCCCCCTCACCGGCCAGCAACCGGACAGTCGCTGCTTCTGTGCGCTGTTTGAGTTTTTCCGTCAGCTGGCGACGCAGTTTATCAATATCAACAGGTATCGAAAAATAGGCGGCGGAACGCTGCAGCCTCTTCAGATGGAGCGGAAGCAATTCAATACCCCGGCGGGGACAATAACGCATCGTTTCAAGCAGAGAAAACCCAAAATTTAAGTCGGAAATAAATTTACTTTTCAACCAGGCTTCACGCCATTCGTCTTCAACAATTCCATCACTAACAATTCCACCACCAATACCAAGTTCCCCTGTCTCGGTTTTATTATCAAACAAAGCGGTTCTTATAGCTATATTAAAACAGAAATCAGCCCCGGGTTCAACCAGTCCAACAGCCCCGGTGTAGATACGACGCGGTGTTTTTTCGACTCGATCAATTATCTCAATACTACTTCTTTTAGGAGCACCGGTTATCGACCCGGATGGAAACATAGCCCGGATAATCTGCGGCAACCCACAATCTGCTATCCGGGCCTCCACAGCCGACACCATTTGATAAACCGTTTTATACTGTTCCACGGTAAAAAGTTCCGGCACTTCTACCGAACCAATTTTGGCCAGTTTCCCCAGATCATTACGCATCAAATCAACAATCATCAAGTTTTCCGCCCGCTCTTTTTCCGAACGCAACAGCCCGGTCCGGCGGATTCGATCAGTTTCATAATCATCGCTGCGCGGGGCTGTCCCTTTCATCGGCCGGGTAATCAACCGATCACCGCGACGTCGAAGAAAAAGTTCCGGCGACATGCTAAGAATTTCGTAATTACGGGCAGATATATAGGCCGCATAAGGTACCGGGTGACGATGGTAAAGGGCGGTAAAAAGTTTGGTCGGAGCCATCTCCGTTTCAAACGACGTCCGAAAAGTATAATTTATCTGATAAGTATTCCCGGCTTTAATTTGTTTTTTTATTTCCGAAAAACCACGACAATAGTTTTCAAAATCAAGCTCAGATTCCAATTCCAGACCGGCAGCAGGAGGCAGTTGCGAGGGCTCTATCTTTATTTTTTTCGGCGCTTCATAGACCCCAAACCACAGGAATGGGAAATTATCCGTTTTATAATTAATCCCCAGGAGGGCGGGGCCAGCTTCGTAAGAGATAAAACCAGCGCAATAATAACCGTCCCGGGAGAGTTGTTCTACTTTTTGCAGAGCCGGCATAATCTCCCCGGCGCTCCGCGCTTCAACAGCACGCTGCGGTTCGACAAAAAAAAGTGGATCTTCGGCAAATCCTTTACCCAGAAAAATATTACCCGGTTTGTTGGTTAGCTTTTTTGTTTTCATAACACCTATAATTCTACGGAAAGTTCTGAAAAAGAAAAGCCCCAGAGGAGGCTTCCTCTGGGGCTCATGAGATAATAGAATATGATAATATATATGAGACCTTGGACTCTATCAGTCGCAGTCTGCATTTATTATCGAATTTTCTAACAAATACATTAGTAATTTCTTTGAAAAAACACGGCAAGCGAAAGAAAAAGGATATAGGAGTACAGGTATTCCGGCTGGGAGCGGGGAACAAAGGTGCTCTTGAATATTTTAACTAACACCGGGGACTTTTTTTACAATATCTCCCAGAAGGCTGTAGCAAACAGGGCCAGCAGGAAGGTTACTGCGCCGGCGAGCAGCGTGTCGCGGCGGCGGGTGCGCTCTTCTTCTATTTCCAGAGGTTCATCGGGCGCATAGTATTCAAAATACTCCCCGCTGTCTTTTGGAAACTGCTCAAGTTCGTAAATACGCTGCTCTATATTTAAAATCCGCTCGAGAAAATCATGATTCGTCTGTAAAATTTCCAATTCAACCGGCAACAGTTCCCGGGCCCTGCGAAAGCGGGCGGGATACACGCCGGATTCTTCGCCCTCACCATTCTCTATGATTTCCTGAACATCCCCCTCAATACGGGCGTCTATGGCCTGCAGCCACTTATCATGCTGGCCAATAATTCCCGTGCGACGATCTTTAATTTTTTCAAGACGACGCTGACGAGCATTCAAAATACGCTCCGCCTCGCTTTCCATAACCGATTCAAAATAGCGGTTCAAAAATTCAGTAGCAAGCTGCGGATAAGACGTCTCAACTTCAAGAAAAACGCCCCGCTTATTTACAGAAAAATCAGCCTTTTCCCGTTCCACTTCCTGAAAGACGCTCCGCAGCTCAGCTTCATCATCAAACTCCAGAACCTCTGAAAATATTTCGCCAAACAGGGGTCCATACCGGGAAACACTGCGCAGGCGACGTGTCAGCGCCCCTTTGTCGGGCAGAAGACTGCGGGCCTCCGTGTCCGCGAAAGTCAGATCATCGTAGTAGAACCCGGCGTCCAGCCTGTAGCTGGGTGTTATAGTTGTGAATAAATATAAGTAACCGGCAACAATAACCATCACCAGCAGGGGCAACCCCAGCCAGATATACCATTTTTTCGCTATCCCTCTTACCAGCTCACGCAGATCTATTTCCTCTTCCCAGGGGTCTGATTGTTTACTGTTATCTTGCTGATTTTCACCGGTTTGCAAAATAAATCTTCCTTTCAGAGTTTAATAATTATTA
>JBKGYI010000214.1:0-3342 GCA_046546195.1 bacterium
GCAGCGACCACTGCTTTTACTCCCTTCCTTTTCTCGTCCCTGACTCCCAACAGCCCTTACAGGCTGTTTTTAATCCCTGACTTGTTCACTTCGATTCCGGGGTCCCGCCATCTTTTAATAATACCCTATCCAGATGAAAATTCCACAACAATATAAAAAAAATAAAAACCAGTAAATATAGAAGACAATTTTGCCGAGCTGCCGCAGCCAGAACTGAAGCACAAATAACCAGGCTGCAACAAACAGAGCCAGCACCTGCAGAGCGGTGAGACCAACCCAGAAAGCAATTAACCACCTGACCGCAGTATCCACCAGCATAACAATTTTTTGCCAGCTGCCAGCCAACATATCCATAACAGATAAATCACCTCTACTTTTATATTGCATTACTGAAAGAGCAATGGCAAGTAAAAATGTCCCGAAAAAAAGACCTTTCATCAGAAATTACGGCTTGGCGCACATGGATGTGCAGAGCCGACGAGACAAACCATCAAAAAGGTCTGCCCGGGGGAAGGGATACAAACAGTAGAAAGCGAGCTTTTTTAGCTTTCCAGGGCTTTTTTCAGGGTCTACCAGGCCAGGGTGGCACATTTCACTCGAATCGGGAATTTTACAACTCCCCTGAGAGCAACCAGATCGGCCAGTTCTTCTTTCGCTTCAGAATCTATCTCTGTTTCGCCGGTAATCATCTCAGAAAAGAGAGCACTTAATTGTCTTATCTCAGTCACCGTTTTCCCCTGCAATATTTCACTCATCATGCTGGCCGAAGCCATTGAAATCGCGCAGCCACTTCCAGTGAATTTTATAACAGTAAGTCGCCCATCCTCAAGTTTACCGTATATCTTCAGCTCGTCACCACAGGAAGGATTATCATCCTCGACCACAAAATCATAATCATCCGGTTTTCCGTAATTGCGTGGATTCTGGTAATGATCGACAATTATATCCTGGTAAAGGCTATCCAGTGACATTATTAAAATACTCCCCTGCTTCTTTAAGGGCAGCAGCAAACGTCTCAACTTCCTGCTCGGTGTTATAAAAATAGAAACTGGCCCGGGCCGTGGATTTCTGATCAATAAATTTCATAAGCGGTTGCGCACAGTGATGCCCGGCTCGAATAGCCACTCCGGCAGCATCCAGTATCTGGGCCAGATCGTGGGGATGAATCCCCTTTATATTAAAGGAAAGAGCACCACTGCGACAGGAGGGGTTTCCGTAAATTTCAACTCCTTCTATCTGTTCGAGCTGCTGTTCAGCCTTTTTTACCAGTTTCTGCTCGTGTTCAAAAATATTTTCCATACCCAGGCGGTCGATATAATCAATGGCCACCTTAAGTCCCGCCGCCTGAGCAATCGAAGGAGTTCCCGCCTCAAAACGATGGGGCAGCGCCGCCCAGGTGGAAGACTCCAGCCCGACTTTGCCTATCATCTCCCCGCCCCCGAACAACGGCTGCATTTCTTCCATAACCTCCTCACCGGCATAGAGAACTCCGATTCCGGTCGGCCCGCACATTTTATGCCCGCTGAAAGCGAGAAAATCGCAGCCCAGTTTCTGGACATCAAGCGGCATATGAGCCGCCATCTGAGCGGCATCAACCAGAACCCGGGCCTCAAACCGGCGGGCCAGGTCAACCAGCTGCACACTGTCGGGCACAGTCCCCAGCGCATTGGACATTCCGGTAAAGGTAAGCAGCACGGTTTTTGCGCTTAACTGTTCTTCAAACGCCCCGGGGTTCAGTTCGCCGTTTTCATCCGGCTGCACATAACGCAGCCGGGCGCCGGTTTCAGCAGCAATTAACTGCCAGGGAACAATATTGGAATGATGTTCCAGCAAAGTAAGCACAATCTCATCACCCGGTTGTAAATTATGGCGGGCCCAGCCATAGGCGGCAAGATTTATCGCCTCGGTGGCATTGCGGACAAATATAATCTCTTTATCAGCAGCATTAATAAACTCCGCAACCCGCTGGCGGGCATTTTCATAGATGTCGGTTGCTTCCGCGCTGATCGTATGCGCTCCCCGGTGAACATTGGCATTACTATGACGATAAAAATCCGACACCGCTTCAATCACAACCTGCGGTTTTTGAGTCGTCGCGGCATTATCCAGATAAACAAGAGGATTATCATTTATCCTGCGTTTCAATATCGGAAAATCTTCTCTAACTTTATGGACGTCAAACATCAATATCATCCAGCCTGTCTTTTATAATTTTACGCATATTCTCAGCACCCGACGGGCACTTTACAGCTTCCGGTAAAAATTCAAAAAAACCTTCAATGATCAACCACCGGGCTCTACCGAGGCTCAAACCCCGGGATTGAAGGTAGAACAGTTTATCACGATCCACTTCGCCAACGGAAGCGGCATGTCCGGCTTTGATATCGTTTTCATTTATTCTCAGGACCGGCAACGCATCCAGGCGGGCCCGGCTGTCCAGCAGAAGAACTCTCTCTTTCAGACTTCCTTCCGAAGCTTCGCTTCCATTTTCCAGCTCTACAGTTCCTTCAAAAAAACTGCCTGTCCCAGCAGCTCACCGATTACCGGTTCAGCAAACCCTGTTGTTTCTGTTAATAGTTTACTCTACTACTTAATTAGGTTAACAACTATGTTTTATAAGGGTTTCAGTTGTGCGGGCAGGGAATATTTTTCCTGCTGTTTTCGGGCGCCGGATTGCAATAGCTTTTGTCGCAGAGGCCGATCCTTTTCGAGCCGGTCCAGCAGATCAAGGGCAAACTCCGGTTGTTCACCCGGATAGAGGTATTCCGTCGCTTCAGCGGGCAATATTTCCCTCCAGATAGCAGAATCCGGGGCAAGAACAGGGGAAACAGACAGCAGATCTATAGCCTGGCGCTGCTGCTGCAGCGAAGAACCCCAGGGCCAGTAATAACCGGGACCGGTCGCCAGACGATCCGCTGCCGACTCAAAGCGCAGGTTGGCCGGAAAATTATGCAAACGCGCCTCAAGACAGAGCGGTAGCAATATTTCGAATTCCTCAAATCGCGCGGCTGCTTCCCGCAGGCAGCCTTCCAGCAGGCGGCGGGGAACCGGGCCGGCAAAATCAAGGCGCAGGCTCTTACGTGCTAAGTTTTTCTCGGGTTTAGCTGCCGGCCAGAAAACAAGCGATTCTGAAGCACCAGCATCATATCCGGAAAACTCATCTACCAGCCTGAAGCGGCAGCCGAACAGTTTTTTAAAACTGTAATTAGCCGCTTGTTTTATAAAAAAAAGTTTGCAGAACGCAGAAAGAATCCGGCTGGCTGAAAAGTTAAAAACAAGCGGTTGCCGCCCACTGCAGCGTAAAAATAAAAGGTTCCAGAAAAATGATAACGGACCCCCGAC
>JBKGYI010000215.1:0-3335 GCA_046546195.1 bacterium
AATTTCTCCTGTTTCGTCCTGTAAATAGCATCTTCCCGATCAATGCGAATATCCGGTTTATGGGTCGGCACCACCACCACATCAAGCCCATATATTTCCTGAAACTCCTCGGCTTCAGTATCGGCTGTTCCCGTCATCCCGGCCAGTTTGTTATACATCCTGAAAAAGTTCTGGATTGTTATCGTGGCCAGGGTCTGGTTTTCCCGGGCAATCTCGGCCCCTTCTTTGGCTTCAATGGCCTGGTGCAGACCATCGCTGAACCTTCGGCCGGGCTGCAGACGGCCGGTAAACTGGTCAACGATGATTACCTTACCATCTATAACAACATATTCAGCATCTTTATCGTAAAGTTCATGGGCCCGAATAGCCTGATGGATATGGTGAACCAGACCCATATTAGCAGTGTTAAACAGATTGTCTATTTTAAGATAACTCTCCGCTTTATCGGTTCCCTCGTCAGTAAGGCTAACCATGTTTTTCTTTTCATCAACTTCATAATCAGTATCCGCATTCAGGCTCCGCACGAGTTTATCTATTTTTTTATAGAGACTCACCGGTTTATCAGCCCGACCACTAATAATAAGCGGTGTCCGCGCCTCATCGATAAGCACACTGTCCACCTCGTCAATGATTGCATAATTATGATCGCCCTGGACAGTATCCTCGGGGCGAATCGCCATATTATCACGCAGGTAATCAAAACCAAATTCATTATTTGTTCCGTATGTTATGTCTTTTTCATACTGGGGCCGGCGCTCAGAAGGGGGCATCCCGTCCTGGATCAGTCCGACTTCCATCCCCAATTTTTTATATATTTCTCCCATCCAGCGCGAATCGCGGCGGGCAAGATAATCATTAACAGTAATCAACTGAGCTCCCTTACCGCTGAGCGCATTAAGATAAAGCGCCAGGGTGGCAACAAGCGTTTTCCCTTCTCCTGTTTTCATTTCGGCAATACGACCCTCGTGAAGAACAATCCCTCCCAGGATTTGAACCCCGTAATGACGCAAACCAAGGCAGCGATGGGCGGATTCTCGCACAACAGAGAAAACCGCCGGGATTAAAAGATTAAGATTTTTTTCATCGGACCGGCTTTTTTCAAGAAAAAAGGACCAGAGACGATCAAATTTTTCCAGAATTTCCGATTCATCTTCGGCTCGCCATTTTTTAAGTCTCTTTTCATAACTATCAACCAACCGGGCAATATTTTTCTCCCGCAGTGGCGATTCAATCGCCATCTGAAAAGCATCCCCTTCGTATTTTTCAGACAGCAAACTCCTGTTTTCCTCAAGCCGGGAACGTAAGCGGTCGCAACATTCGGATATAGAAATCCCCTTAAGCTGCCGCTGGGCTTCACGTAGTTGATTACGATATGTTTCAGTTCGCTCCCCGGTTTCCACTCCATCGGCCAGCAAACGTCGGAAGTGTTCCGTCCGTGACTCCAGCCACTGATCGGAACGGTCGTGAACAGTTCGTTCAAACAAATTTACAAGTTCAACCATTGGATTAATTCTTTTTAAATCTCGCTGCTGTTTCGAACCGAAAACAAATCTTAGGATTTTATCCAGAAAAGGTATCCAATCACGCATTGTTCAGTATTTCAGAGCCTCCTTAAGGTATCTGAGCAGATCGTCGGAACCCATAAGTTCAATAAAAGTATCCTCCACATAATCGACCGCACTGGGGCGAAACCCCCGGGCCGATACAAAAACACCTTTGTCGAACCTTTTCTCTAATAACTCCAGCTCAAACTCTTTCAGCGGCCACTCAGCGACCGACTGATTCCAGCGTTTAAACGCAAACAGAACCCTATTTATCTTGAACATTTCCGAATCATCATGCGCGGAAACATTGACCTCATCAGGGCCATACGCTTCCACACTAACAACTTTATATCCTTTGAGTTCAACAATTTTTTCAGCTATTCGGGCAAACTCATCTCTGTTCATATTCAAATATCGTTCAATCAGATCCCCTTCATCCAGTCTGTGGATTTCATTCTCAAGGATTTTTTCGACATCTTTATAATCAGGTTTTTCCTGGTAAATTTTGCGGTATATTTCCATCGCTTCAGAATGAGCATCTATCATTTCCTTATACTTCCCCTTCAAATAAAGAAAGTTAAGCCTGTAAGAAGAGGGCAGACGACCTGTTTTAAACATTTCATCGAGATCATCCACAAATTCTTTCGCTTTTCGCGCAGCTCCCTCTTGAATATGCAATCTAAGCAGAGAAAGCGTGGCCCGGGTAAAATGGATCTGTCCTCCCTGTTCACGGACATAACCGTATAGACCTTTAGCCTCCGTAATATCCTCTTTTTCCTCGGCAACCCAGGCAGCTTCAAGAGCTGCCTCTATATCTTCGGGTGCTTTTTCGATGTAATCCCGATAGACCTTCAAAGAGCGGGAAAGCGACCCCAGGCCATAATAACAACGGGCTTCGTAAAGAATAATTTTCTGGGGATAATCATCAAAGTCCTCGCGAATTTGCTTGAAATCGTTCAAAGCCTTCTCATACTGTTCCAGCTGATAATAAAGCTGACCGCGCTCGAAACGAGGTTCCATCAGATCAGAACTTTTACCGAGTATTTTTGTCCAGGCCTCAATAGCCGTCTCCGTCTCGCCGGCTTTTTTTGCAGATTCGGCGAGACGAACCAGCGCCTTCTCTTCGCTGACCCGTTTTGGGAGCAGATTATTCTCAAGGCAGTAACGATATTGACCGAGCGCCTGTCCGTCCTGCCCCATCATCTCGAGCATCTTTCCTAACAACCAGCGAGCCTGGGCATTAGCGGGGTTCAGGTCAAGAACACGATTAAGCAGTGAAACAGCTTCCGTCTGATCCCCTTCGGCCAGTCGTGATTGAGCCTCAGTCATTAACTCTTTTTCTTCGCTGAATATCTGGCTGATAACAATAAACAAGGCGACCAGGAGAACAAAACCAAGAACAAAAACAAGCACCCAAGAAAAATCCATCTGAACTAACCACCTTGCAAAAAACTAATACAATACACTCCGACCCCATACTTATTTATTAGCATAACATATTTTTCAAAGGAACAATAAAACAACGGCAGGAAAAATTGCAGGAAAAATTACCCCGGCATAATATATCAGAGGATTAAGAACAAACAAATACCCCGGGGAATACTCCCTCAGACTCCCTAAAAGTCGCTGCTGGTTTTTTACTCGCAACTCACAACTCACAACTCTGTTTTATACGCCCGGCAGGATTCGAACCTGCCCCTTTGTCGCCTCCTGCTCTTTAAGGGGGAGGCATCCTCCCCCTCAACGTTCGCTAACGCTCACTGCTCCCCCACGGCACATCCTGTGCCTGAA
>JBKGYI010000216.1:0-3300 GCA_046546195.1 bacterium
AGGGGAGGATGGGATGAGCGGAGGAAACAACAAAGGTAATTAGCGGGGAGCTTGGAGTAAAAGCAAATTCAAAGTCAACTGCAACTTCAACGGCTGGAACTACGGATTAAGGCAACAGATTTTGGGTTTTAACAATACAAAATGTTTTGACTTTCTTGGCGCCTTTGCGCCTTTGCGTTCTATAGGTTTTAATGGTTTTGATTTTGCGCCCCGCACCCCGCGCCTCGCACCCCGCGCTTACTGACTTAGTTTTGATGTTTATCTGCGTTTACCAGCGTTAATCTGCGAGCTAAAAATTGACCTGGAAGGTTCTGAGGCTGTTTGGTCCAATGATTTTTCGAACAGTTATAAAAATATCGACTATTTTTTTACTTCAACCTGTCCTCGTAATCCTCAAGTTGGACGAACTCGAATCCCTTTTTGCGCAGATTTTCGATTCCGGCTTCCAATCCCCGCGCAATAACACTATCCGGAAGATTCATATGAAACAACAGAATATCCCCCGGTTTGGCCCCGGCCAGAGCTGAAATAATTTGTTTTTGCCCGGCCGTCCCCCCAAGATCGCCGGCGATAGTGTAGTTGACCGGTTTGAGTCCGGCTTCGTAAACAATGTTAACCGCTATTTCATCAAAATAGGCGGTTCCAGGCCGGAAAAATTTTGCCTCAATCCCGCTCAAATCTTTGATCAGTCGCTGGTTTTTATGAATTTCAGCCACTGCCTCCCGGACGGATGAGGTTCCTTTAATCCCGTAAACCGATCTTCCGGTTACAGACAGCGGTCGATGCAGGTAGCCGTGGTTTGCTATTGCGAAAAGAGTGTCGCCGGCCAGTTTTTTAAACACGTCCTTATGATTTTCTATCCAGCCACCGCTGGCAAATACGGTTGCCGGAATATTCTTTCGCCGGAGCATCTCTATTAACTCTTTATCGTATTTTCCCCCGCAGGCATCCAGAGTAAGGGCAACAATTTTTTCCTTACTTTCGATTCCGGTAAATACCCCCTCCAGGCGCTCCCCCCACTGCCGTGGCTTCACACCTTCGTATTTTTCAACCACCCGCTCCCGCCAGTCCCGGCTGTTTTCAGTTCCGACACTTTTTTCTTCTCCCCCGCAGCCGGCCAGAATAAACAAAACCATCAGAACCAGAAACATTTTTTTCAAACCAATCACCTTTAAAGCCGGTTAGTCAAAAGCATATACAGCAAGTCGACACCGATACAAATCCCTGCACACGGGTGTGCTAATACTGCAGACAAAAGAATGTGCAAAAACAGTCCTGTTTTCCTGCCGCGCCGGGCTCATTTTTAACGTTTACCGAATTCGCAACTGGGGAAAGTGCAGATTTCGCAGTGACGGCAGTAGCCACCGTAACCTTTTTTGGCCACATCAAGCCGGGTTATTTTTTTGTCGGCAAAAACCCAGGGTAAGAAAAGGTCAAGCACGGTTATCTCATAAAAAATAGCGCAGGCGGGAACACCGAAAACCGGTATATCGTCTTTGTAGCCGACCATAAACATATTGCCGGGCAAAACCGGTGCGCCGGAGGAAACAATCTCCACCCCGGCCTTTTCTATGGCCGCCCCGGTTTTATCATCGGGATCCACGGACATCCCGCCGGTAAGGACCAAAAAATCAATCCCGGAAGTCAGCATTTTTTCTATTTCCGACTGCAGTTTTTCCGGATCATCCCCGATGATCTGTTTATTTGCAACCTCTCCCCCGTATTCTTTCACCTTCCGGGAGATTACCGGACCGAATTCATCCTCGATCCGGCCGGAAGCCACCTCGCTTCCGGTAACAATTAATCCCACCTTTTTAGGTGAAAAAGAGCGAACCGCAACCGGTGGCGAGGAAACCGCTTCAATCACCTCATCCACCGCCTGTTTATCAACTGTCAGAGGCGTAACCCGGATTCCGGCCAGGGCTTCGCCCTTTTTGACCGGCTGGTTGGAATGGATGGTCGTAAAAACAATATCCTTGCTCATGTTGACGGTATCCACGGTCTCCTTGCTGATCTCCACCAGCCCATCGACTCCGGCCTCAAACTCAACTTTTCCTTCCGAAGGTCCGCTGGTTTTCACATTTTTCCCTGCAAACTGTTTAAAAAGTTCCCCGGCCTCATTCTCATGGTATTCGTCCTCGGAGAGTTCAAAAACATAAATATTTTCCTTGCCGATATCCTTCAGCAAAGGGACATCCTCCTCTGTTATGACATGGCCTTTTTTAAAAGCCGGCCCCTTCTGCTCGCCGGGAACAATCCTGGTTATATCATGCATAAGCACATTGCCCACCGCTTTTTCCACCGGCACGGTGCGTTTTTTTTCAGTCATAATCTGTTCACCTCAACGAAGAATATATAGAAATTGATTAATACCTCTATTGAGCAATCCTGCCAAAACAAGGCGCGGATGTTGATATCTTATTTTCGGATTTATATAGCCGCGGACTGGTGCTAAAAAAGTTCACCGTTGGCTGTCTCCCTCACCGACAGTCAGGGGCTTTTTATAACGAGTAAATAAGACATTCGGCAGCCTCTCGCGCAAAGACAATTCGGTTATTATTATAGCAACAAGCAGGATATGGTTGTAAAAAAAATAGCTTAGAGATGCAGAGAGATGGTATATCATTCCCACCCTGTGCTGGTAGGTTGATGGTTAAATAACAGCGGTCAATTAGTTTCCGCAGTTCTCCGGCAATACGTTTCTCCAGACCCGGTAAAAGAATTACCAGAATATCGCATATACAGTCCAGACTGAGAGACCAAACCAAATTATCCAGAGTAAAGCATAGTCACTCCAGAAACGATTTTTATTTATCTGCTGCTCCACGATTTCAATCACCCGGGGTCCAACAGGTGCAATTCCTACACCCATTAAAAACCCGGCAAAGATAAATGCCGCAACTATCTCGACGATTGTAATCTCCAGCGTGAGGAAATAGAAGACTACCGCGGCACCTATCAGGCATATAATCTGCAGCATCTTAGTTTTAGTGTATAAATACCGGGCGAACGAAAGCATCAACTGTGGTTTGAACACCCAGCACAGAAACTCCAGTAGGCCAACTATTACCACCAAAAGCGCGATTATTTCCAACGATGACATTATAACCACTCTCCTTTAAAAATAAGAAATTCGGTGTTGAAGTTAATTTCGCGCCCCCGTTTTTGCTCCAAACTCCCCACAACCTGCTATTAATATACTTTATTGGATCAATTTATCCAGGGTTTAAATGTAGCGGCTTACCCCGCTTATTTCAATACATTTTTCTGATTTTTCTTTACCATCGGGATTCCCGAAGT
>JBKGYI010000217.1:0-3292 GCA_046546195.1 bacterium
TGGCGGTGAGACGCGCGGCTTCGCGACCAGCTATCGTTGGAAATATTAACCAGCAGATCCGCTCCGTTAAGAACCTGGCCGCGAACATAAGAAGGAAAAGCATCTTCAAAACAGATCTGTACGGCAATCTTTATGCTCTCCGTATCGGATTCAAACTCGATAAGTCCACCCCTGTCCCCGGGCCTGTAACCGTGTGTTCCAAGTAAACGCCCGAGATTATAAACCCACTTCCAGCGTCCCATCAGCGGCAGATGTTCGCCAACCGGCACCGGTTTTCTTTTGGTATAATAACCGGCTATATCTCTCCTGCTATCCAGCAAAACAGCTCCGTTCAACACATCCAGCTTTGTGGGGTGCGGTTCATAAAAAATAACTCCGCTGAGCAAAGCGCTGCGGGAGGGGATAAGAGCAAGCAATTTTTCCTTCCACTCCTCGGAAGGCCATGACGGTTTGCCCGACAGGTCAATTCCAAAAGAAATTCCAATCGAAGTCTCCGGCCAGATTATAAGTTGTCCTCTATCAGCCCGTCGTTCAGTAATCGAAACCAGATTTTCATACTGGTTTTCAAATACCCCGATGCGAATAGGGAAAGAACTAACATTATGCTGGATTATCAAAGCCGGAGTCTCATAAAATTCAAGTTCGACTTCATTGCTGCGATAAACACCGCCGGCAAAAAACAAAGTCAAAAGTATAATGACAGCCAACAGGTATTTATAGGTATAGTAATTAAGAAGAACCGCTCCCAGAAGTAAACCACAAAGAACCCACAACCCGCCCCAGAATAATTCGCCGCTAAAAGCCACCGGCTGAATAAGCAGTGGTTGTGCCGCAAGAGCAGTTGCTATCCTGCTCCAGGGAAAAGCGAAATAACCAAGTCCAAGCAGCCATTCCATAAATATCCAGGAGGCAGCATAATAAAAAGGATTTTTATTTAAATAACTGGCTATAAAAGCCCACAGCATTATCCAGAGGGCAATATAAACAAGTGCTGCCGGTAAGGCCAGGGGATGAAATGAAACAAGCCAGTAACAATGGACAAGATAAAAAACAAAGCCAAAGATAAATCCCAGTTTGAGAAAAGAAAACCGGGTTTCAACTCCGGACAGAGCAATATAAAGGAGGGCAAAAGCAGGAATAATTAAAAACCACAAACCCCAGGGCGGATAAGCCAGGCCCAGTAAAAATCCTGCAAAAATCACACTGTATAAACGACGTCTGAAAGTAGAAATAGACTGTTCTATAAAAAGACTCGGTTTTTTTAGCTTCAATGGTAGGGATGCCCCGTTCTAAGCGCATAGCAGCGATAAAGCTGTTCAGCCACCACTGCCGCCGCGAGAGATTGATTAAACACCAGCGGACCCAGCGACCAGCTCCAATCAGATGCTTTTATTAACTTTTCATCCAACCCCTCCTTGCCCCCAATCAAAAGATGTATTGAGGACACCTGCCGCGATTTTTTAGCGAGCCAATCGCACAGCCCTTCCGTGGTAATCATCTGACCGTCTTTATCAAGTGCTACTAAAGATTTTTTATTGCTATCCAGGGATGGATATCCGCTTTCAATCTCCAGCGACCAATCGGTAATTCGTTTCTGATATTCGGCCACCGTCTGTTCAATACCACTTAACTTAAGACGCCCGGGGATATGAATAACAGTTTTCATGAAAACAACCCACCCTGTTTTGTTTTTTTGAATTATCATGCATAATATCAAGTAAGTCGCAGCAAGTCGAGAACAGGCGGCGGTAAATCAGAATCTTCCACTGCCCCGTCATTGCCGCGTACCAGGATCAAATCCTGGCATGACATGTGACGCACAAGGATGTGCTAATGCTGCGGACACACGGATGTGTAAGAGCAGTGAGACGCACAAGGATGTGCTAATGCTGCGGACACACGGATGTGTAAGAGCAGCGAGACCGGGCAATCCAGTGACTTTGGTTTTGACTCTATGAATTCAACACCGTAAAGTCAACGCCGCTGGATTCCCGCTTTCGCGGGAATGACGGTAGATAAATGGTTGTCATTGTCCGGCTTGACCGGACAATCCAGTGACTTTGGTTTTGATTCTGGGAATTCAAAACCGTAACGTCAACGTCGCTGGATTCCCGCTTTCGCGGGAATGACGGCCGATAAAAGTCCGTCGTTGGCCGGCTTGTCCGTTGGAAGGTTCTGGCGGTAAACAGTTACTGCCTGGCCCGATTAACTAAAAATCAGCAGAAAACATGCCAGCTGGTATGTTATCATTAAAAAAATTATCTATTTCCGGGTGATTACTGTGTTGAATAAATCTATCAATCTAAAATTGCTAATAATTTTTCTGGCAATTTCACTAACCGGCTGTGGAATCAGTTATGAGGAAGGTGAAGTGCCGGCCAGTATTAATGTGATATTTAACGAAATAAAGTTCCCGGAAGAACCGGTTACCATCCCTGTGAAACCGGGTGAAAAAATAACATTATTTGCAGCGCTTGAAAATCCGCCCGCGCGACGCTACCAGAGAACAGACCTGCAAATGGAACTGTATCTGAACGATAAATTTTACGATACAGCGGAAGATTCTTTCGTAATTACCATTTCCGATACCACCGAAAAAATAACCATTAAAGCGCAAAGTCGCTGGCAGGTAGACGAACCAGGGCAGAAAACCCACTATTTAAAGGACAGTCACAGTTTTGAAATTTATCCGGCTATAGCACGCCAGCGCCCAAAAGGTCAAAATACAATCAACGGTTATACAGTTGGAACCTTCCCGGATATCAGTGGCGATTACAGCCTCTGGCAGGATAATCTTGTTATTATCAATTCCAATATACCGTTTGAAGCGAATGGCAAGCAAGCAGACCAACTTGATTATGGCACCCTGGTGGAACCGGTAAAAAGCAACGGAGAAATTATCAGAAAAAATAACAAACTGCAGGTCATCCACAACAACCAGCGCGGCTGGATACCGGTGCAAGCGGTAAACCTTCCCCACTCGGTTAAATTATTTCCGCAGATCTATGAAGAACCCCGCTGGTATTACCCGGTTACCGAAAACAACAGGGCCGGTTTTGTGCTCCCGGGTATCACCTGGGCCGAATTTGATCATGACGAATACTATCGGGAAAGCCTCAACTCGCAGCTTCCCCACTATATAGCCCTGGACAGGGATTTAATTACGGAACTGCATCATTTGCGCGCGGAACTGCACAGGCGTGGTTATCCGAGTCGGATACGCCTGATCTGCGGCACAAGAAATCCGCATTACAATCAGGGGGAACGTGAAAAAAAAGATACCCTGAAAGCA
>JBKGYI010000218.1:0-3262 GCA_046546195.1 bacterium
GCCTGCTTCATATCAGTGAGATGGCCGACCACTACATAGATAACCCCCACGCGGAAGTAAGCGTTGGCGACCGTCTCGAGGTAAAGATTCTCTCCGTAGATAGTAACCAGGGCAGGATCTCCCTCTCGTCCTCCTTCGAAAAATAAAGACGAAACAGCAGAGCAGGGAAACAGCAGAGCCTCGTCACTCCGTCACTTCGTATCCTCATCACGCAATCACCCAATCACCTAATTACCTAATCACGACCCAGCTATTGAATTCCCTCCGTCCTCTCGTCACCTCGTCACTTCGTCCCTCCCTGACTCCGCCTTCAAAATCACCGGTGTAGATTTTTGCCGGGAATTAACGTATAATTAATATAAAATAAAAGCTGAATCCCACCTTTTGCTGTCTGAGATTCCTGCTAATTAATCCGGAGTGAAATTACTATGACTGTAGAAACTGAAGTAAAAACCAATATCCGAAATGTGGCCGTTATTGCCCATGTTGACCACGGCAAGACCACTCTGATCGATCATATGCTCCGTCAGAGTGGAACTTTCCGTAAGAATCAGAAAGTCGAAGACCGGGTTATGGATTCTCTTGACCTGGAACGGGAACGGGGAATCACGATTGCTTCCAAGAATGCCTCGTTTGATTATCAGGGAGTTAAAATAAATCTAATTGATACCCCCGGCCACGCTGATTTTGGCGGGGAAGTGGAGCGGATCATGAATATGGTTGACGGGGCTATACTGCTGGTTGATGCCAGTGAAGGGCCGCTGCCCCAGACCCGGTTTGTTCTGGAAAAAGCGATTGAAAAGGGGCTGTCTGTCATTGTCTGTGTGAATAAGATCGACCGCTCGGACGCCCGGATCAGTGATGTTGTGGATGAGGTTTTTGAACTGTTTATGGAACTGGGGGCCAGCGATGAGCAACTTGATTTTCCTATCGTTTACAGCGTGGCTGTCGCTGGTTATACCGTGGCTGAACCGGAAGAAAAAGGTGAGGATCTCAAACTTCTTTTTGATGAGATAATAAACCGTATCCCGGCGCCGCAGGCCAATAAAGAAGGTCCCCTGAAGATGCTTGTTTCTAACCTCGGTTACTGTGATTTTCTTGGTCGCCTGGCTATCGGCCGGGTTCGTCAGGGGACGCTGAAGTCAGGCGCTGAAACTGTTTTGATTCAGGAAAATTCAACCGAGAAAATGCGTATTCAGGCGTTGTTTGGTTACCGGGGCCTGGAACAGGTTCCCGTCGAACAGGTTGAAGCAGGTGATATAGCCGTGTTTGCCGGTTATGATAAAGTTAAGATAGGAGATACCCTTTCCGATCCGGATGATCTGCGGCCTCTGGAACGAATCAGAGTTGAACAGCCCACTGTGGGGATAACTATCGGGGTAAATAACGGCCCTTTTTCCGGCCAGGACGGCGAACATGTTACCGGCAGTAAACTCTACAAGCGCCTTCTGCGTGAAGCGCGTAATAATGTCGCCTTGAAACTTGAGAATACTTCGCGATCCGATCAATGGAAATTGATGGGTCGCGGCGAACTGCAGCTTGCTATTTTGCTTGAAGAAATGCGCCGCGAGGGTTACGAGATGGTAGTCAGCAAACCACAGGTGTTAATAAAAGAAATAGATGGTCGGCCCATGGAACCGGTGGAGCGGGTTGTGATCGATGTTCCCGAAGTTTATGTCGGGGTGGTTACTGAAAAACTTGGCGCACGGAAGGGAAGTATGGAAAATTATGAGTCAATCGGCAGCGATCGAGTTCGTCTTGAATTTATTGTGCCCACCCGTGGTTTGATCGGATATAGAACCCAGTTTTTAACCGATACCAGGGGAACCGGGCTTTTGAACAGCTACTTTCTGGAATACGTTCCTCACAAAGGTGAAATCGAGGAACGCCATACCGGTGCTTTAATTGCCGATCGTCGGGGTGAGGCTCGTGCCTATGCTCTTGATAATCTTGAGGACCGGGGAAAACTTTTTATTAATCCCGGTACTCTTTGTTACGAAGGTATGATTATTGGTGAACACAACAAGGGAACCGATCTGAATGTTAATGTGACGAAAAACAAAAAATTAACAAATGTTCGCGCTGCCGGTTCCGATGATGCCATCCAGCTTACCACGGTTCAGCCGCTGGGTATTGAAGAAGCGCTGGAATCGATTGAAGAGGATGAATTAATTGAAATAACCCCCAACCATATCAGGCTGCGCTGTCGCAGGTTGGCCCGGGCAGACCGCAAACGCTAAATTATCCCTCTATTAATTGCTGAAATAAGCGGAGCGCTGTGTTATATTGGTTATACAGCTTAAAGTTGGGGGTGGATTATGAGCAAACAGCGTTTTCGAGTTTTTGTTCTTTTTTTTGTTTTTGTTTTGCTGTCTGCATCCGGGGGGCTTTATTATACGATTTATTGCCAGCCGTCGCGCCCGGATTTTGTTTTTGATTCCCGAAAAAAAATATCCCCCCGAACAGTTCGAACTCAAAAAGAAAGTGGGGTTCTTTTTTTGATTGATACTGAAAAAAGGATCCGGCTGGCCAGCTGGAAGCAGCAAGTTGTTAATCCACTGCTTTTAAGCGAGGATGAACTCCTGGAGGAGAGTGGACTTGCACAACCAAATCCCTGGCCCGCTTTTCAAAAACTTTACCTGCGCTATTACGCTGATTTTTATCGAAATCGGCTGGATAAAACAATTTCTTCCTTTGATAGCGAGGTTCGCCTGGCCTACAGTTACTGGAAAAGAAATAAAAAAAATCGTGAAGTTCGTGATTAGCAGGTGCGGACAGGACATCTGCCACGTTCTGCCGTACGTAGAACAATGTTTTTATTTTTGATGAAAGGGTTTACAATGTGTTTACGGTTACCGGGTTGTGTTTGGCCATATCTTTTAAAATAAAAGGAAGAGACTGACTGTGGTTTTAAAACAACTTTTCAAGCTGTTTAAATTGTTAAACTCCGCCCGGGGGAGCAACCAGATTGCTGCTGGTGTTGCCCTGGGAGTGATTGTTGGGCTGGCTCCCGTCTTATCTCCGCAGGCTTTGTTTGTTTTTATCTGTCTGTTTTTTTTCAGGATTCAACTGGGTAGTGCTTTCATCTCATCTTTTCTTGTTAAATTTATAGCTTACTTTTTTGATCCCCTGTTCCACCTGGTCGGCAGCCGGATACTTGAGATTGATTTTATGGTTCCCCTCTACACATATCTTTATAATCTTCCTCTGCTGCCGCTGACCAGGTTTTACAATACAATAGTTATGGGAGCCGGGGTTGTTT
>JBKGYI010000219.1:0-3246 GCA_046546195.1 bacterium
ATCAACCGGGGAGCTGGTTGAACTTGCCGACAAAGATCCGCGCGTTGAGATCAGGCAGCGCGAAGTCAGTCTTGAAGAATTCGAGCACCAGGTGGTGGGCCTCGATCATTTGTCGGTCTGGGCAGATGATGTTCTGAATGGACTCTATAGTGATTTTGAACACAATAATCTCGTCAAAGAACTTCTGGAGCGTAATATCGAACCGAATCTGGTTTTTGAAGAGGATAGATTTCTGAACAGAATTGAAGAAGTTAAAGATGAGGTGGGCCCTTTTTATATAAATATTCAGGAAGGCGAAGTAATACTCTCCGCCGGTGAAATAGTTTCCGAAGATGTTTATGTTCTTCTCCGGCGGATGAATCGCGCCGAAGTTAAGTTCAGAATTTTTGGCGGTATAACCCGGCTGGGAATAGTTTTGCTGGGGATGGGTTTTATCTTTATTTACTTAAGGGAATACCGGCCGGATTTCTTTGAAAAATACAATTTGCTTGCTGTGATTGCAATTATTATTGCTGGACTTGTTGCTGCAGCCCGGATTTTACAAATCATGCAGCCTCATCTACCGTCAGGTATAGAGTATGGTTTCCCCTATACGGCTGCTATTATTTTGCTGGCCATCCTGATCTCCCCCCAGATGGCTCTATTGATTTCTCTGTTTCTCTCCCTGCTTGCTGTTAGTTTTTTTGGGTTTGGTTTTGAGTTGTTTGCGCTTTATTTACTTGGAGGACTGGCCGGTCTTTTTTCTGTCAAAGATATAGATCGCCGCACAGAACTGATGCGCAGCGGTGCGATAGTTGCCGCCGTCCAGATTTATGCGGTCTTTCTGTTTTATATTATAAGAACAGGTAATGTTCTGGAACTCGAACTTGGTGTTAAACTCGCCTGGGCTGCATTTAATGGGGCTATTCTTGTTCCTTTTGTGGTTGTCGGGATCCTGCCGTTTCTGGAAAACGGGTTTAATATTACGACTAATTTTAAATTGCAGGAGCTTGCTGACCTCAATCATCCTCTGCTGCAGAAATTATTTATTAAGGCTCCGGGTTCTTACCAGCATAGCATTATGCTGAGTAATCTATGTGAACAGGGGGCCCAGGCAATCGGTGCGAACACTCTTCTTGTCCGGGCCGGAACCTATTTTCATGATATCGGTAAAGCGGAAATGCCGGAATATTTTGTTGAAAATCAGGGTGAAGGTAACCCCCACGATGAATTAAAACCGACTTTGTCGGCCTCTATTTTGAAAACGCATGTCAAAAAGGGAGTGGAGCTGGCCGAGGAGAATAATTTGCCCCGGGAAATTATTGATATGATAAAACAGCACCACGGGACAACTAAAATCCAGTATTTTTATCACCGGGCCCTGGAAACCGAAGAAGAGGTCAATGAGGAGGAATTTCGCTACCCGGGACCGATACCACAGTTTAAAGAAGCTGCCATTTTAATGGTAGGTGATTCTGTTGAAGCGGCAGCCCGGACAATAGAAAATCCAACTCATAAGAAAATACGCGAAGTTGTGCAATCTGTGGTCTATGATAAGTTTAAACAGGGGCAGCTTAATCAGTGTGAACTGACTTTGAAAGACCTGGATACTATAGTGGAAACCTTTACCAGGGTTCTGGCCAGTATTCATCATAAAAGAATTTCTTATCCCGATGATGAGGAAAACGGGCACCCCGGTGAAAAGCAGCCGTCCGAAAAAAAATAATGGTGTTTTTACGTGGCCATGAAACTGGATATAATTAATAATAGCGATTACCATATCGACAGCGGTGCTGTAAAACAGCTTTGCTGCTGGTTGAACCGGCAGCCCGATATAGATTTGCCGGCAGAGATCTCGCTTGTTTTTGTGACCGATGAGGTAATAGCCGGTTTGAATGAAAAATATTACGGGCGCAGGGGAGTGACGGATGTATTGTCTTTTCCTTACGGTGACTGCCTGGCTGAAATAATTTTAAATCCTGCTCAGCAGCATCGCCAGGCCGGTCAGTTTGATAACAGTTTTTCCGAGGAAGTGGCTGAAAATATAATTCATGCTTTCCTTCATCTTGCCGGCTACGATCATACCGGACCTGAAGATAACGGTGAGCATTTGCGCCGCCAGCGGGAACTTATCACTGAATATAAAAATCAATCACCACCTCTGCTGGTCGAAGAAAAACAGGGAATGATCAACAGGGATGGTTGAATCGAAAAAGTTCTGTTACTGTTCGTAAATAGGATATAATTCGTATGCTAATTCGCGTATGATTTTGGAGTTAATTTGAGGAGGAAAAATGGATATCCTGGGATTGAGTTTTCAACTGTGGCTGCAGCTGGGCGGTCTGCTGGTTTTACTTCTGTTTTCAGCTTTTTTTTCCGGGGCTGAAACAGCTCTTACTTCGCTGGGTAAACTGCGCAGTAAACGGTTGATAACCGAGCTTAAGGATAAGGAGGAAACTTTTACCAGATACCTGCAATACTGGCTTAACAATTCCCAGGATATTTTGATTACAATTTTAATTGGGAATAATCTTGTAAATATAGCCGCCGCAGCCCTGTCGACTGTTGTTGCCACCCGTATCTTCGAAAAATTTATCGAACCTGCCAGCTCACTGGCCTGGGGGAGTGGAACTGCCGTTGGTCTGACAACGTTCTTTGTCCTTGTTTTTGGAGAGATATCTCCCAAATCATATGCCAAACAGAACTCAGAAAAATTTGCCAGGTTTGTCATCGTCCCCATAATAAATCTTAAACGAATTTTTACTCCGCTTATTTTTATTTTACGTGGTTTGTCGCGATTTTTTATCCACCTGTTTGGTGGTAAGATGCCCCAGTCCCATACCCGGATAACCGAAGACGAACTTAAAACCCTGGTGCTGGCCGGCCGCCAGGAGGGGACACTTGAAGAAACCGAACTTCAGATGCTGCACAGCGTGTTTGAGTTTGATGAAACCGTTGTCCGGGAAATAATGGTTCCCCGCACTGATGTGAAAGCACTGGAGGTTGAGGATACTTATGAAGAAGTCCAGGAGATGGCCCGTGAAACCGGCTACAGCCGTTTCCCCGTTTACGAAGAAAAACTTGACCAGATTGTCGGGATCCTGAATATAAAAGATTTTATCAGCCGGGTTGACCATAGCTGTCCGGAAACATTTGACCTCCGGGACATAGTAAGAGCACCCTATTTTGTTCCGGAATCCAAGCGGGTTAACCAGCTTCTTGCTAATTTTCGTCGCAACCAGGTTCATATTGCAATTGTTGTTGATG
>JBKGYI010000220.1:0-3244 GCA_046546195.1 bacterium
AAAGGGGCAACCCAGGATGAAATGGTGGATGCTGTTTTACAGGGGCTGGAAAGAGGCCGGGAAGAGTTTAATGTTCCGGTGAACCTGATTTTATGCATGTATCGCGGCACCCCTGCGGAAAGCAGTATGGAACTGGCAAAACTTGCTGTAGAATATAAATCCCGGGGAATAGCCGGAGTTGATTTTGCCGGTGATGAGAGCCAGTATGGTGCCCACGCCCATAAAGAAGCCTTTGATCTTGTCCGTAAAAACGGGATCCCGATTACTATCCATGCCGGAGAAGCCGGCAGTGTCGATAATATTCGCGAAGCTATAAAACTTGGTGCAGCCCGGATCGGCCACGGGGTGCGCCTGATTGATGATGAACAGTTAATGCAGGAGGTAATAGAAAAGGAGATCCCCCTGGAACTGTGTCTTACCAGCAACCTTCAGACCCAGGCGGTAAAATCGATTGATGAACACCCCTTTCCGATCTTTTATGAAAAAGGTGTAAAAGTAACCATAAACACCGATGATCCCCGGGTAAGTAATACCGATATTAATGAAGAATTTCTGCTGGCCGCGCGAGAATTTGATTTTGATATTTCTGATTTAAAACAGATTCTTTTTAATTCGGTTGAAGCTGCTTTTATTGATTCAGAAACAAAAGAGCGGCTGCACAAACAGATAAAAAATTCCTGATTTCATAATCTATACAGGAGGTATTGTTAGATGGAAAAACTGACTGAAACAGACCGGCAGCTGGTTGAAGCTGCCAGAGAAGCGTTAAAAACCGCTTATGCGCCCTACAGTAATTTTAACGTTGGAGCCGCTTTGCTTACGGAAGAAGGAGAAATAATCAAGGGATGTAACGTTGAAAATGCTTCTTACGGACTGACTAATTGCGCGGAACGAACTGCTATATTTAAGGCTGTCAGCGAGGGGAAAACAAAGTTCACAGCTATTGCAATTATGGTTGATACCCAGGAAGGGGTGGGAGCACCCTGTGGTGCCTGTCGCCAGGTTCTTAACGAGTTTAACGCCGACATGCGGGTTATAATGGCCAACACTGCCGGTGATTATAAAATCAGTTCTGTAAACGAACTGCTGCCCGATTCTTTTGGCGCTAATTATCTTGAAAACAGGGAAATAGTACGTCCTGAGTAATATATTTTTAGTTGCTGTTTTTTTAAACTTACCCGGGATGGAAAATACCTGTGAATAAAATTCATCAGCGTTTCTCGGTTCGCAAAAAAATAGAAGAAGGGGAGGAGAAGATTTTTTCATCCCTGGCTCAGTTTTCAGCCCAAAGCCAGGGGCGCAGACGACCTGAAACCCAGGATGATCTACGAACCTGCTACCAGGTTGATCGGGACAGGATCATCTATTCACCTTCTTTCAGACGCCTTAAGTTTAAAACCCAGGTTTTTATAGAACCGATTCACGATGATACCCGGACGCGTCTTACCCACACGTTGGAAGTGGTTCAACTCAGTCGAACACTGGCCCGGGCCCTGAGATTGAATGAAGATCTGACAGAAGCTATTGCTCTCGGTCATGATCTGGGGCATGTCCCTTTTGCTCACGTTGGCGAGGAAGTCCTCGATCAATTAAGCGATTTTGGGTTTCACCACAGCATACAGTCTTTGCGAGTTGTCGATTTTTTAGAGAAAAATGGCAGTGGTTTAAATCTCAGTGCGGAAGTGAGAGATGGCATAGCCGGTCATTCCAAGTCCCAATCAAGCATATTTGATCCGGTTAGCTCAACAGATGATTTAACCAGGGAAGCACTCATTGTCCGGTATTGTGATAGCGTTGCCTACTTAAACCATGATATTGAAGACGCAGTGCGAGCCGGTTATCTTAATCCCTCCGATATACCCGACCGTGCCCGTAGTGTCCTGGGGCGCAGCAGCAGGGAAAGAATTGAAAATACCATCCGTGATATGATTTTAACCAGCCGGGAAGAAAAAACTGTGACAATGTCTCCGAAAGTGGGCCGGGCTACCGATATTCTGCGCAATTTTATGTTTGAGGAGCTGTATCTGAAATTAAGTGAATCCGCTATTGACCGGGAAGCATACCGGGTCATGGAAGAACTTTATGATTTTTTCAGTAGAAATCCGGAATTAATTTACCGTCGCCACCCGTTTTTGAAAAATAACGGCAACCACAATCCGGTTGTGGACTTCATATCTCTGCAGAGTGATTTTTCAATTGTTAAGCTTTATAAAAAATATATAAAAAAACCGCTTCGCTATCTGCCTGATTACGGTTAAATTTTAATTCGGGGTGTATTTGTGTGAAAAAACTCCTGACTGATTGTTTGCTCTTAACTGATTTTGAAGCGAAGGTTATCCCGGATGGAGCCGTAGCCATTGAGGACGAACAGATAGTTGCTGCCGGGCCGGCTTGCGATATCCGAGAAAAATATTCTGCCTGGCCTTCAGAGTCAATGCAGGGGAACCTGGTAATGCCCGGACTGGTTAACACTCATACCCACATGCCAATGTCTTTGCTGAGAGGTCGGGTTGAGGATTTAACCCTCGACGGCTGGCTGGCTAAAACACGCCGCTTTCGGGAAAAATATTATGATCGTTCCGTTTCCCGGCTGGCTGTTGAAATCAGTCTTGCCGAAGCAATAAAAGCCGGTGTGACCACAATTGCCGATATGACTGTCGGACAACCCCTGTACCTTGACGTTGTTGAAAAAGCAGGTTTGCGGGCGGTTCTGTATGAAACAGTCATGGACTATGTTTACCCGGAAAACTGTAAAAAATTGCTGGATTTTGTTGGAGATAAAGATAGCCCCTTAATCAAGCGCGGTGCCGCTTTGCACGCCCCCTATAGCTGTTCGAGATCGCTTCTGAAATGGTTTGAAAAAGAGATAATATCAGCTGCGGATTGTGCGCTCAGTATACATCTGGCGGAAACCAGGAGCGAACAGGAAAAAGTGAACAAAAAATGGGGCGGGCCGCTGCTCAATTATCTTGATAAAATGGGAATGTTATCGTCGCGTTTACTGGCAGTTCATTGTGTCTGGCTTGATAAAAAACAGTTACGGCTGCTGGCCGAGCGGGGTGTTTCTATCTCCCATAATCCGGAGTGTAATGCAAAAATCGGCGCTGGCATCGCCCCGATCCACGAGGCGCTGGAAAGCGGTGTCAGGGTTGCCCTGGGCACCGACAGCCAGGCCAGCAATAACGACCAGGATCTGTTTGGTGAGATGAAAATGGCCGCTTTGTTGCAGAAGGTTAAACATCGT
>JBKGYI010000221.1:0-3226 GCA_046546195.1 bacterium
TTAAGCAACCAGTATTCCGGACTGGTCTCATCCTCCACCTCTAATAAATATTCTTCAAACAACTGTTCGGTTTCCGAATGATTTTTACCAGCAATAGAAAGTCTTATCAACCCCAGCAGAGCATCCGATTTTGTTTCCGCCGCTTGACGGGCTTCAGAATACCATTTTTTTGCCAGTTCGTTTTTACCGGCTGTTTCGACAAGTTCAGCAGCTTCCAGCCATAAACCGGGGGGGACGTGTTCAATAGAAGATATATTTTTTTGAAGAAAATCGATCTGATTTTCCTGCGGTTCAGACAACCGAAGCAGCCGGACCCACTCAGTTAGAAATTCTGCTTTTCGCGCTGATTCGACCAGTTCAACCGCTTTAGCAAGAGCTTCCAGGGCCTCCGAAAATTGACCGGCCACTCTCGAATAAAGGTAATACTCGGAGGGTGAAGAAGGTTCCGGAATTTTTTTGATAAATTCCGAATCCGGGAACCGATCAGCAGCCAGCATACGTTCCAGCTCCTGGTAGTCTGAAGCAACAAGCGGGCCGGAGCAGAAAAAAAAGGCTGTTATGAGACAGAAACACAGAAAATATTTTTTATTTTCCATCATGCCCGAACCGGCTGATTTTTTGCTAAAAATACCGGATCCACACTACCAAACAGAGTATAGGATTCTGCTTTATCCACTTTCACGGGAACAAAAGAGCCTATGCAGTATTCTGGTAAAGAATCGAAAACAATAACATGGTTGGTCGACGTGCGCCCGGTAAACTGGCGATTACCGGGTTCACTTTTTGGGCTGGAGCCTTCAACAAAAACCTGCAATGTCCGGCCACACAGGCGCTGGTTTTCAATTCGCGCCTGTTTTTTATAGCAATCGAGAAGTTTGGCATGGCGATTCGCAACCACAGGTTCGGGGACTGTATCCACCAGCCGGGACGCCCGGGTACCGGAGCGAGGAGAATAGCGATATATATAGGCTTTACTGAAACGGACCTCTTCAAAAAGGTCCAGCGTCTGCTGAAAATCTTCTTCGGTTTCACCAGGATACCCCACAATAACATCGGTGGTTATAGAAACATAACGCTCCAGATCGCGGATTTTTTTGATAATTTCAAGATAGTCTTCCCGTGTATATTTACGATTCATCGCCTTCAAAATCCGGTTTGAACCGGACTGAACAGGCAGATGTATATTCGCAGCCAGGCGAGGAAGCCGCCGGTAAGCCTCTATCAACTCATCGGTGGTGTCCATCGGGTGGGGACTGGTAAATCGCAGCCGGAAATCACCGGGAAGATCATTAGCCCGCGCGAGCAGGTCACAGAAAGTTATTTCCTCATCCAGATCTTTCCCATAACTGTTTACCGACTGCCCAAGCAGGGTAATCTCACGATACCCCTGTTCAATCAGTTTTTTGAGCTCAGCAAGTATATCTCCGGGAGGGCGACTTTTTTCACGACCACGGGTATAGGGAACAATGCAGTAGGAACAAAATTTATCACAGCCAGTCATCACAGTCAGCCAACCCTGCCCGGTTTTACTGCGCTGACGCGGAGTGCTGTGATCAGCCATATCAACCTCACCATCGACAGCAACAATCCTTTTTCCATCCTCGCGAATACTACGAATATAGCCGGCCAGGGCGGTTAAATTACGAGGGCCCAGAACAAGATCAAGTTGAGAAAACCGTTCCAGAAGTTTTGCGCCTTCTTTCTGGGCGACGCAACCGGCGAACCCAACAACCATCGCCGGATTATCCTCCTTCAGGGCCAGGTATTCCCCAAGATAACTGTAAGCTTTATTCTCGGCATGATCACGCACGGCACAGGTATTAAGCAAAACAACATCGGCAAACCCGTTCCCTGTGTGCAAACGATAACCGGCCTCTTCGAGCAAACCGGCCAGAACTTCTGAATCCGCTTTGTTCATCTGACAACCAAAAGTTATTATCTCATAAGTTCCAAGCATAATGACCACGTTTCAAAATTTTCAATTCGAAAGATTTTATAAAAAAAATACGCTCTCAGGCAATCAGCTTAATAAGGGGCAACTCTTTTTCAAATTCAAAACCCATGTAAAGCTTATAGCGCATATCTTTGGACTCCCCAACCATCGTGCAAACCCCGCTAGCGTTCGGCACATTTTTTGCTCCGGTATGAAACTGTACAACAAATTCTTTATCCATAAGATCCCGGGGTTTCACTCGCTTGTACCCCCCCCGCGGATTAACGCGAACTCCCACTCCCTGGCGGCTAATACTTGAGGTTTGACCTTCAAAAACAGGATTATAACCAACCTGCTCCTCTGTTTCATAAAGTGAAACTTCTATTGGCCGGCTCCTAAACCGGGGGGCACCTTCAGTTTTTTCCTCAAATCGACTCATTTTTAAAAACTCTCCTTATTTTTAGTCCGCCAAAATCCTGATATCAAAAAAATCACAGCGACCAAACTATTCATTACTCGCAGTTTGCTAAAAAAGATCGGACCGGCCGCGAATATTGTCCAAAAATTTTTCTCTCCCGGTTCACAGCGGCCGCTTGAGATTAAGTTTTTTTATTTTTCCCCGGGCATCCATTTTAGCATAAATTAAAGGCCTGGGTTCCGGTTTCGCACTTCCAATTTGATAGGCATCAAGAACCCGGCGGCGGGCCTCTTGGGGATTACAGTGGGGCGAATCATCTCCACTGTGTTTATTATAACAAAGACGGACCAGAGGTTCACCTTTTTCAACCTCATCTCCAATCTTTTTATCAAGTAAAATACCGGCTCCGTAATCAAGAGCACTATCCAGTGTTTCCCGGCCGGCCCCCAGGTTTTTGGCAGCCATACCGATCTTAAAAGCATTTATCTCCTGGACAAAACCAGCTTCAGGCGCACCCAGTTTTTCCTCCACCTCAGCCCCCGGGAAAAGTGAGTAATCGTCAATTACCCCGGAATTCCCCGACTGGGCTTCAATAATATCGGCCAGTTTAGCCACGGCGCTGCCGTCATCGATCGATTGGCGAGCAAGTTCATATCCTTCCTCAGCATTTTCAGCATATGAGGCCATGACAAGCATCTCCGCAGCCAGCCTGCAGACAAGTTCTGTCAGATCCCGCGGACCGTTACCCTTCAAAATCTCTATAGCCTGAATCATTTCCAGTCCATTACCAACGGCCCGGCCCAGCGGCTGGTTCATATCAGTGATTAATGCCGCCATATTTTTACCAAGATTGGTACCTATTTCAACCATCGCCC
>JBKGYI010000222.1:0-3206 GCA_046546195.1 bacterium
TTAATTGTTCGATTTCATTAACAAGCGGCCCCATTTTGTAGATAGCATTTTCTCCCCGCTCGGGAGCCGAACCATGGCAGGAGACACCGCTTGTGTTGATTTGCATTTCCATCCGGCCCCGGTGGCCACGCTTAATATTCAATTCGGTGGGTTCGGTTATAACTACAGCTTCCGGCTTCAAAACATCCTCGCTGATAATGTAATCCCAGCACATTCCGTCGCAATCTTCCTCCTGGACACTGCCAACCACATAAAGGCTGACATCTGCGGGAAGAATATCGAGTTCTTTCATAATTTTAGCGCCATAAACCGAGGAGACAAACCCGCCACTCTGGTCGGCCGCTCCCCGGCCAACTATATGGTCATCAACTATCTCCCCGCCGTAAGGGTCGTAGTTCCAATCATTAAGATCACTTACCGCAACGGTATCAATGTGTGAATCTATGGCCAGTACCCGCGGTCCATCACCCATACGTCCAAAAACATTACCCATTTTATCAACAAAAACTTCATCAAAACCAAGTTCGTTCAGCTCTACCTGGATACGACGGACAACTCCCCCCTCATCAGCACTCTCCGAAGGTATGGCAATCAGATCCTGCAGAAATTTAACCATATCATCGCGATAATCTTCCGCTTTTTTAATTATTTGATCACGCATAATACTGATCCTTTCGTTGTTTTTTGTACATACATTACCGGTTTATAATAACACTGGAAAAAATAAAAGGTTCAACATTAAGAAAAGAGATTCCAGTCCGGACCTGTGCCTGCACCTATTCATGATAAAACCGTGTCATTCTGGTATGTTAGAATAACTGGAACACTGCGAGGATTTGCATCAGGTTTTAACTATTATGCCAGAAAAAACTATAAAAAGCAAACAATAACCTAATAGCCTTCGCCGCCTTCACCACCACTGACAATCGCAACACCAGCACTGGCGCCGATTCTGGAAGCTCCGGCCGAAATCATATCAACAGCTTCCTGGAAGTTGTGAACGCCGCCGCTGGCTTTCACACCCATCTCTCCACCGACAATACGGCGCATCAGGGCTATATCATTCATTTTGGCACCACCGGGGCCAAACCCGGTCGATGTTTTTACAAAATCAGCGCCGGCTTCCTTACAGAGCCGGCAGGCCTCAGCTTTCTGGCTGTCAGAAAGAAGTCCGGTCTCCAGGATGACTTTCAGAACACGATTACCGGTTGCTTCTTTAACGGCAGCTATATCCCGGCGCACAAACTCGGTATCCCCTTCCTTCAAAGCACCAACGTTCATAACCATGTCTATCTCATCGGCGCCATTAGCAATAGCCTCGCGGGTCTCCTGAACTTTGGTTGCGGTTGTGGTCGCGCCAAGCGGAAACCCGATCACCGTGCAGACTTTAACGTCTGTTCCCCGGAGCAGATCATTACACAAACTTACCCAGGAAGGATTAATACATACAGAGGCAAAACCATAGTCACGCGCCTCTTCACAGAGCTGTACAATCTCGTCACGTGTAACATCGGGGTTGAGCATCGTGTGGTCTATATAACCGGCCACCTCAGCGCGAACATCACGAACACCTATCGTCGTCCCCAGCCGCATATTTTCCGACTGAGCAACAGCAGTGAACCTATCTTTATTTTTAGCAACCGCCATCCCCGGTTTACCACCACTTATTTTTTCTCTGCTGACACTAACTTCCGTAAGTTTTCCACTGTCCACAGAGGACTGCAGGATCTCATAAGAAAGTTCATGCAGGGGCACCGTCGTCAGGCCGGCTTCGCCGGCGCTGGCAATTTTTTCCTGTAATTTATTTTGCAAAACAATATTTTCACTACCGGGTTGAGTGTCGGAGGGAGCAACAACCTGTTTATTCTGACCGATAGCCTCCACAGCCAGTCTTGAAGCGGGACTGTCCGGTTTTAATTCAGTTATCTGGTTCAATGTATCCAGAGAAAGATTGGGCAGCAGAACCGCATCACAGCGGGTTATAAGTGAATAACAGCCTTCAGGGGGCAGCGCGGCCTCATAAACAGCTTCCACTCCCGGAATATTTCTGAATTTTTCCCGTTCAGAAACGGGAAATGAATCTTCAATGAACAGGTCAAGTGTTACCCCCCCGGCTGCTATCTCAGCAAGCTGATCGCGCACCACTTTCAGGTCAGCGGGCCCGGCCGTTAAAATAGCCATAGCCCTGTCCGGAGGAGAAACATTGCTGGCATCGGGGTAAGGATTGGCTGCCGGCTGCCCGACCTGGTTATCCATCTGTAAAACTTTAATCACTTCGTTTGCTATCTCTTTAACAATCTCTTCGCTTGCCACAATAAATCCTCCTTATAAACTTTATTATCCAGTTCAACCAAGAGTCACAAGCTGTATTCCCAGAACTTCCGCCAGACCGTACATCACACCGGCCACGGCTGCTGTTTGAGATGAAGCCAGAACTCCGGCTACCATTGCCCTCAATCCCAGTTTAGCGAGATCTTTACTGCGGTTGGGAGCTATCCCGCCTATACCACCAATCTGGATTGCAATCGAACTAAAATTAGCGAATCCACACAGGGCATAACTGACTATGACCAGGCTGCGCGGATCAAGCAGCCCATCGGCTGCCATGTCTCTGAACGTCATAAAAGCAACAAATTCGTTTATGGCCACTTTCTCACCGATTAACTGCCCGACAGTAAGAAGATCCTGCCAGGGAGTTCCAATCAAGAATGCCAGCCCGGAGAAAAGATACCCCAGCAATTTCTGCAGAGTAAGCTCCTGAAGCACCTGCAGAGCATTTAAATCAAATAAAATCGCTGCTACGGCTCCTATAAACGCAAGAGCAGCAATAACAATTAACACAATGATTGCACTATCCATATTTGGTTTGTGCCAGTAAACTGCAAAGGAAACAAAAAATCCTACCACACCGCCGGCAAAGGCAGCCGCTGCCCACTGGGAATTACTGCCTCCGATCAAATAAGTAATAAACGCGAATACAACCGCTGTAAGCAACAAAAAACCCAGCGAACCGTACCAGCGAGCGATTTCCTCCTTCAAAACATAAAAAGAAAACGCCAAACCGGCGATGATCCCACCCCATAATCCTGCTTGAGCCCAGAGATTCCAGCCTGACAGACCGAATCTTGTGACCAGCAGCTCGGGCAGGAGAAAATATCCCACCACAGGCAAACCAAAAACAAGAACCAGCCCGGGCATCCAGTATT
>JBKGYI010000223.1:0-3204 GCA_046546195.1 bacterium
CTGAATCTAATCGACCATGTAATTTACATCGGAGACGGGTGATTCGCCGTACACCACGATCAATCGTTTGTGCCCGATATCTCCGGCCAGTATTTCAGTCTCTTTTTTAATCTCTTCCGGGGATAAAATTTTTCGTTCGACTTCAGTATTGTCGCGGCGGAATCCGCAGTAGTGACAGTTGTTGACGCACTGGTTGTTCAGATAGAGCGGGGCGAAGGTGACAATCCGGTTGTCGTAAACTTTTTTCTTAACCCGGGCGGCGGTTTCTTTCATTTTGTTTAAAACATCGGGATCGGAAACATTGAGCAGGGCGGCGGTTTCGGCTGGTGTGAGTGTTTCGACTGCCATTGATTTGGCCAGAATATCATCTATATATTCGGGATCCGGCTCCTGCTGAGCGGTGAGGATATTTTCTATCTCAGTGTCGTTGATAAAATCTCTTCCATCTTCCAACCACGGTGTGACCTCGTCTTTTTTTATTCTGTTTTCTATCCAGTCTGCAGTGTTTTTTGTCATTGTTTTTGTCCTTTTTAAAAAGAATTTTTAATTTTTTCATAGCTACCCATGGTTTCCGGAAACGGGGTCAGAACTCTTTTTAAAACCCCGTGGACATGTGAGATACAGATTCCGTAGTTGGTGATTGCAACTCCCTGTTCGCGGGCCTGCTGGAGTCTGGAAAGCACATGACGCCGGTTGAGCATGCAGCCGCCGCAGTGGATTATCAGTTCGTATTCTTCCAGGTTATCCGGGAAATCCTTGCCGCCGTAAACTTCAAAATCAAGTGAGCAGCCGCAGTAATCTTCCAGCCAGCGCGGTATCTTTTCCCTTCCTATATCATCCTCAACCGGGTGGTGGGTGCAGGCTTCAGCGATTAAAACCCTGTCGCCGGGGTTTAGATTTTCAATTTGGGCCGCACCTTCCACCAGCGCGTTCAGGTCACCTTTGTTGCGGGCAAAAAGGATTGAAAATGTGGTGCAGGGAACATCCGCCGGAGTTTCTGCAACCATTTTATCCACCACCTGAGAATCGCAGACCACGATATCCGGGTTTTCAGCCAGCCTGTTCAGCACGGCTGAATATTCGCTTTCTTTTGTCACCAGGGAACTTGCTCCCCGGTCCAGCGTGTCGCGAATAGTTTGCATCTGGGGTAAAATTAACCGTCCTTTTGGAGCTTCAAGATCGATGGGAACGATTAAAACAGCCAGGCCGTCCTTCTCCAGCAGGTCACTTATCAGCGGCGGAGGTGTGATGAAATCATCCGGACAGAGTTCTATCAGGTGCTGCTTGAGATGACTTACATAAAGATCCCTCTGTTTTAAATCGGTGCTTGAACAGAGGAAGTTATGCCCGGTTATCGAATTTATCCGGTTCATAAACTCGGCCGTCGGTTCTTGCCGGTCAGTTTTGTTTATAACAATAATAAAGGGGATGTTTCTTTTTTTAGCTTCTTTTACTACGGTGTCTTCGTATTCTCCCCAGCGGTTTGGTTCGGTAAGCAGAAGCAGGATATCGGTTCTTTTAAATACCCGGTTGGTTTTAGCTATTCTTTTGCCGGCCAGCGAGGAGGTGTCATCCAACCCGGCGGTATCCAGCCAGAGAACGGGACCCAGGGGTAAAAGTTCCATCTGTTTTTCGACAACATCGGTGGTGGTGCCCGGCTGCGAGGAGATTATGGAAACATCCTGGTTGGTTACCAGGTTGAGAAAACTTGATTTTCCGACATTGGTCCGGCCAAACAGAGCCAGGTGAAGCCGGAGTGATTTGGGAGCTGTTTCCATTTTTAATTACTCCTTGCAGAGCCCGGATTTTACACTGACACCGTCAAGCTGTCCCAGTTGTCCGGTAAGCCGGCCCACTTCGTCTGTCGTAGCATCAACTATGAGAGTGATCACGCAGCGCTTTTTCTTTTCATAGGGCAAACCCATCCTGCCAGTAATTATTTCTCCGAATTCAGAAAGTATCTTATTGACCTGCGGCGCTGTTTTTTTTCTGTTTTTTAAGAGTACACCGACAAACCCGGTTCGTTTTTCCATATAGACACCTTCTTGTTTGAAGTTATATACCGGTGGTGGGGGAGATGCGATTATTCGACCACCCTTAGCTCAGGAACTCCCTTACCTCAGGTATATGTTTGATACAGGTAAATTATATCTAACCCCGATGATTTACGATAGCCGTATTATCGAAAATCACTTGTTCCTCAGTGCTTCTATGGAGCAACTAAATCCAGCCCGGCAGTGGAAGTTAAGCGGTGGCGATTGGGGAAGCCGGTTGGGGGAGAGTGGGAGCGTGTGCTGTAGTTTGTATTTGACCTGTGGATAAAGATATGGCATTTTATTGCTGAACGTAGTATAAAAACAGAACGGAGAATTTTCGATGAATCCGCTTTTCGCTTTTTTTGCCGGTGGCAGTTCAGCGGTGTACGGTTTTGTTATCTTATTTGTTGCAATCGGTGTCGAACTCATTCGTCCGCCGGGGAAGTTGATCTGGCGCTGGTCGGAACGCGTTCTGGCTTTGACAGCCGCTGTGTTTATTCTGGCCGGCTCACCGCCCGCCGCCGGCTGGTTGCTGGCCGGCTGGGTCGTTTTTTTTATACTCTGGCGTCTGGAAAGTAATTCGGGATTTTTGAAGCGCTTTAAGCTGCGTATTCCCGTGATTGCTGTGTTTCTGTTTTTGAGTTTATTGCTGGGATTTAATCTGATCACAGCATTTTTGGCGCCGCCGGGACTGCAGGAATGGCCGCCCAGGGTGGTGGTAATTGGTGATTCGCTTACAGCCGGGATAGCAGGTGATGGTGTGGACCAATACTGGCCGCAGATTGTTGCCCGGCAAACCGGGGCAAAAGTTGAGATTTTAGCTCGGCCCGGCGCTTTATTAGCCGATGGCAGGTGGCAGCTGGATAATTTCACCGGTTCTTCCAACGAAAAGAGTGTTTATCTGGTTCTGCTGGGGGGCAATGATATTTTGGGACCGGCAGATCCCCGCAGATTTTCCCGGGATCTTGATGATCTGTACTCGGCATTGGAGGGGGAGTTGATTTATGCTTTTGAAATACCGCTTCCGCCGTTTAATTCAAAATTTGCCTTAATTCAGCAGCGTTTGGCGGCAGCTTATGAAGTAAATCTGATTCCCCGCCGTTATCTTGCCGCGTTGCTTGCCGGTAAAGATAACACGATAGACGGGATACATCTCAACTCTGAAGGC
>JBKGYI010000224.1:0-3201 GCA_046546195.1 bacterium
CCTGGAGAGCGTCAGACGGTAGCACGGCTTGGTTTTCACTGGGCAAAACAAAGTGGTGATATAGACCAGTTAAACTTTTTTAGTGAGCGGCTGGATTCATATCCGGTGTCTGATTTTGAGTCCGCTGCGGCTCGGTTGGAAGCGCTTGAAGCCTGGCAGAGTTTGAAGACAATATTTAATAAGACCGAAAACCTGGATTTAGAGTCCCAGCCCGGACTTTATTATTCCCTGCTTGTTGAACTTTATAGTGACCCCGGCGAAGATTTTGTGATGCGTGTTAACGAGCAGCTTGACCGGGCTGTGGAAGCGGAATCGGTTTATGGTCCCCGCTATCAGCGGTTGCTCGGTGATTATTATTATCGACAGGAAAATTATGACCGGGCGGCAATTGAATATCATAAAGTTATGCTTCTCTTCGAGGAAAATGACCAGGTGCCCCGGGCCCGGGTAAAGATGGCCCGTATCTATTCAGAGGATGGTCAGCAAGCACGAGCTCAAAAATTATACGAGCAGCTTACCGGTGAAAATATTCCGGAATTGATCAGAAAAGAAGCCGAACTATGGCTGGAGAAAAACTCATGAACAATTTTCGCACAACAACTATTTTTGTCCTTTATTCAATTTTATTGGTTGTCATAATGCCCCTGAATGTCACGGCCGGTATTGAAATAACAATTGAAGGCCGGGACCGCAGTCCGACCCGCGGTAGCTTTGAATATGATATCCCTGATATTGAACCGGCTGAAAAACAGGCTTTTTCGTTTACAACGGAATCGCCGCCGGTGACGGATGAACAGCCCCCGGCAATCAAGCTTCGGCGTAGTTTTTTTCACGTGCAAGCCGATACGTCGCGGCTTAGTTCCTCGGAAGATCTTTTCAGACTGGAAGAAAAAACGGAAAAATCGAAAGACAACAGAACAAGAAATATATTAATCGGAGTAATTGGAGCTGTGGTGGTTGGAATTCTGGTCTTGTAGTGGGGGCTTAATTTTTAATATTTAAAATACAGGAGGAGAGTTTATCATGATTGAGTTGATTTACCAGGGAGGCTGGTTTATGCTGCCCCTGGCTGTTTGTTCGGTACTTGCGCTGGGATTTTCGATTGAGCGGTTTGTTTATCTATGGAAACAGTGGACCCCGGTTCGTGAATTCTGGCTGGAGGTTGAAGAACCCCTCCATAAAGGCAACTGGGAGACTGTTGTAGAGCGCAGTCAAAAGTTTAACGGGCTGTTGCCGGAGTTGATGGATGTTGTTGTCAATGTTCAGCCGCGTACTCTGGATAATGTCAGCAGTGAGATAGAGGATTTTGGAATTGTGATTACAGCGGAGCTGCGCCAGTTTTTACCGGCGATAGATTTTATTGCCCGCGTTTCACCTCTGCTTGGTTTACTGGGAACGGTAGCCGGGATGATTCGTATTTTTTCCGTGATTTCCGAGGCCGGTGCCGGGAACCCTGAGCTGTTGGCCGGTGGTATTTCACAGGCACTGGTTACCACTGCGACAGGATTGATAATTGGAGTAACCGCGCTTTTTTTTCACCATGTTCTGACCCGGAGAGTTGATCGGATATTGCACGAACTGGAAGTTGGAGCCCGGCGTGTTTTTACCGCGCTTAAAGAGATGAAAGCGGATGTTTGAAAAACCTATTTTCGAACGAAAAGAAGAGGATTCGGACGGGCTGGGGATTATCCTTGCTCCTCTAATCGATATCGTTTTTTTGCTGCTTATTTTCTTTGCAGTTTCCACCACCTTTACAATGCAGCCCGGTCTTACCGTGGAGCTGCCGCGAGGAGGTGGCGAACAGGAGGTGGAACCTCAGCGCTGGGTAATCACGATGACCGCCGAGCGGGAGATCTTTTTAAACAGGGACAGGATCGAACTCGAACAGCTTTTTACCACTATATCTTCGGATCCGCTTCCGGTGATTTTGCGTGCCGATCGCTCCATTCCTCACGGTGTGATTGTTACTATTCTTGACCAGGTAAGAAATGCCGGTATCGAATCAGTAAATATCTCCACCCTGCCACTTGATTAGCAGTGAAGTTTTTAACGGAGATCAGGATTTAACGGGAGTTTTCTGATGAAATATATGGACAGGCTGAAAATTTCGCTGCTGATCAGTTTTTTTATCCATCTGCTGCTTATCTTCTTATTACCGGGTGTGCCCCCCTATGAGCCGGATATGGACCCCGGAAGTAAGATGAAGATAACGCTTGCTTATCAAAGCCAGGGGCAGTTTGCGTCACCTGAGGAGGAGTTGATTAGCCCGGAAGAAACCGAAAGTAGGGAGTCGGAACCGGAAAGCGAAGAAGAACCGGTGGAAACGGATAAAGAGTCCGAACCCGAGCGCGAACCACAAAAAGAGGAAGTTGTTGAGCCGGAGGATGAGTTGTTAGAAAGTTCTGATGAAGAGGAAACTGTTAGCCCCGAAGATAAGACAGAAGAAACTCAGCAACAGCGTTCTGAATTTTTAAGTCGCGACGGGCTGTTGACCGGCAGTTCGCGGGTAGGGGATGAACAGCCAGAAGATAATTCGCGCCGTCAGACGCGTGGATTGCAGTTTGCAAACAGGCGTTATCTGGCCCGCAGTGGCAAAACCGGGGATACTGATACAACCACTGCCGGCGTGCGGCGTTTGCTGGACAGAGTTAAAATAGATACAGAGCTGCTGGATAGAGCGGTTCGGGACACAGACGCCGAGGTTACATTTGATGATTTTCCCGATTTTACTGCGGTAGTTATCGATGAAGATTTTGCCGAAGCAGAAACTTATCTGCAGCCCCGTTCGATGTTAAGAGAGTCGGTAAGCCGGCCTCTGCCGGAGATGCCCGGCTGGTTGGAGGAAAAAGGGGAAGAGGTGCGGATAATGGTTGAATACTGGATAAACAGGGAAGGATATATTGAGGAGATGTCGATTCTGCAAAGTTCCGGTCACCGAGCTCTGGACAGGGAAGTTCTCAATACAATGAGTCGCTGGCGCTATACACCGGGGGCCGAAATAGTCCGCCAGGTAGCAGTTTTCCATTTTGTTTTATCGACATAAAACAGGTCTGAAGTTGACAGGTTAACCCCGCTGGCACCGCACTCAATTGGGCCTTCATAGCGTGACCTTCGGGTTTTTCTTAAACACCCCGATTGAGTGCGGGGACGGCTGTCCACCGGACGAATATATTCACAACGTTTTTTGTTGTGAATAATTCG
>JBKGYI010000225.1:0-3198 GCA_046546195.1 bacterium
GAAGTTTATCAAATTTAGGCTTTTTTTAATGATAGACGGAGGTTGAAAGTTGAAAATCTCTGTACCGGTGTTAATAGCGTGGGGCGGGGAGCAAAACCGAAAAGTCAAAAACAGCAGCAACAACAGGATTCGTTTGTATAATCTTACTCTTTTATTGGACGGGATTTACGGAATATACATAATTATTTAAATAATAATTAATTAGAATCATCTTTATCTTCTACTCGTCCGATTAATTGTTTGACTTCCCTGTCAAAGTCACTTTCAAATTTGCGGTCCTGTATGACGCGGAATTTTTCGTATTCGGACTCAGCTAACTCCTTTGCCACTTTTGCCGAGACTTTCCCGGCGTCGTTTAAAATTTCGTATTCGTTGAACTCCAGGAACGCATCGAGCCGCTGCTTCCAGTCGGCCATGGTCATCGCCTGATGACGCTCGGCCTGCAGTTCGGCAAAATCAAGGTACATGGTTACGATACGGTTTAACTCACGCAGTTCATTTTCCTCAAGGTAATTTTTGGCAACACTTACGTCGGATTTTAGAATTTTTCCTTCCGGGGCATCCTTCCAGGTTTTCAAACCCATCTTTGGCCTGTCGCTATCGGCCCGGTCTTTAATAATTTCCGCGGCGGTTTGACCGGTGATTGCCCAGTGCAATTTATTTTGAACGGTGGCGTAAAATTCCTGGGTAACCGGAGAATCGGGATCATAGTCAATGGAACACTGGGCGTAGATATCCGTAATTTTCTGGTAAAAGCGCCGTTCCGAAGCCCGGATTTCACGGATCCGTTCCAGCAGTTCATCGAAATAATCTCTTCCCCACTGTTCCCCCTGTTTCAAGCGACGATCGTCTAAAGCAAATCCTTTCACAATATATTCACGGAGAACATTCGTAGCCCATTTGCGAAAGCGAGTCGCTTCGTAGGAATTCACCCTGTAACCGACGGCGATAATGGCATCAAGGTTGTAATGCTTTGTTTGATAGGTTTTACCGTCTTCAGCAGTATGTGCAAATTTTGCACATACTGTTTCCTCTACCAATTCTCCTGCTTCAAATATATTTTTTAAATGCTTGGTGATAACACTTCGTTCCACGTCAAAAAGTGAAGACATCTGTTTTTGGCGAAGCCAAAGGGTTTCGTCCTCGTAAAAAACCTCAACGTGCATCTCGCCTTCGGAATCCGTATATAAGAGAAGATCGTTTTTTTCATCACTCATTATTTTGTTCTACCTTTCCCCGGACAGTTAATAAAAATATTTTATGGGGCCGTTTTATGAAAAAGCTGTTAAAACGCTGATAGAGCGACACACGGGAGTCAGGATCGGTAGTGGAGAAAGTCAAGTCGGTATTCAGCGCTGATTCAGCCATATAGACGCTCTCCCCTGTCTGGAATTAAAATTGTGTAGATTATATCTTACCCAAATTCCATATGAATTGAAACGATTTTACCATACAGATCCTGGGGGTTTTTGGTTCCTGGTTGCTGGTTCCTTGTTCCTGGTTGCTGGTTGCTGGTTGGATTCTTTGGTCGAACTCGGGACAGCGTAAAGGCTAAGATGAAGAGGCGAAAGGCTAAGACGAGGATACGAAGGGCCAGAAAAAATTACAACCTCTTTCACCCTCTCTTCTTTTCTCTCCCATCGAGGGAGAGAAGGAAAACCCGACAGTCAAAAACAAAGAAAACAGCTACGGCTGATATGGACGGGAAAGCGGGAGAAACGGTAAAGGAAAATCAGATATATTTAAGCAGCTCTATATTTTCTGATATCAATTTCAGCTCCCGATTCCATAATTTCATTTGCTTTCTCCAGTAACTCTTTTGTCGTCTTTTCGTCAATATAATCTTCACCACAATTTTGACAGATTTCAGCAGGAACCTCGTGAAATACCACGGTGTTATTGTCCCGCGAAAAAGTGACAGTTGTCTCGCCTGGAGCAGTATCTCCGTTCTTACAAATAACACATTTCATTTTTCTAACCTCCGTTTGAAATCTTCGCTCCACTGCTCTGGATCAGGATGATAAACAGTTATAATTATCAGTTCTTCATGCTTTACATTTTTCGCACACACTACATGAAAAGGCATTTCCCCAACAAAACCAACCCCTCCATGCAGGAGCTTTTATAACTTAGCAACAAGGCTAATACTATAATAAATTAAGTTAAAAAGCGATAACTCAAAAAGCAAACAGTTGCGTAGAAACATAGTATATCATCCCACCCTGTAGTGGAAGGGTTATATTGGGCGAACAGACGGTTTACTCCTCGAGGTTAAGTCTTTCTTTTTCCTGCCGCTGAAGGCGGCGGATTCTGCTCGGTACCGGGGGATGAGAATAGTGAAACACCGTATATAGCGGATGGGGGAACGGATTGGAGAGGTTTTCGCCAACCAGACGGTAGAGGGCTTCGACCATCGGCGCGGATCCCCGCATCACCTGAAGAGCAAAATCGTCGGCTTCTTTTTCGTGTTTTACCGAGAAATAGTTTTCCAGCGGCGAAAGCCAGCGGTTGATTGGAGAGATCCACGCACCGGCCAGAACCAGGCCGGCATAAGTAGCCGACGGGCTAATTTCAAACATTTGATAGAGCCAGTCACTATCCAACAGGTGAAAAATTATGTAAAAAACTGCCAGATTTTTCAGCGCTCCCTGAAGGATATTTTTCCAGATATGTCCTTTTTTCCAGTGAGCAAGTTCGTGGGCCAGCACCGCCTGCAGCTGGGGAATCTCCATCTGCTCAATCAAAGTATCAAACAGCACAACCCGTTTTGTCTTCCCGAATCCAACAAAGTAAGCGTTGGAATGTCCGCTGCGGCGGGAAGCATCCATACTGTAAACCTGAGAGCACTCGAAACCTGCACGATCAAAAACTTCACGGACCGCCTCATACAACTCCCCCTCCTCTATCGGTTCGAACTCATTGAACAGCGGAGCAATAATCCGTGGATATATTATCTGCATCAACAGGCCAAAAAAGACTGTAAAACCCCAGGCTGCAAGCCACCATGTTTCCGGCAGAAATGAGATGAACCATAAAATAGCCCCGGCAATAATCGCCGTAAAAACGACCACCAACAGAAGCTCTTTCAGAAGGTCTTTTAGCCATAAAAAAACCGTCTGTTTGTTGAAATCAAATATTTCTTCGACAACAAATGTTTTAAAAGCAAGTTTTCTTTCCTCTTTTGCAATTCTTTCAGCA
>JBKGYI010000226.1:0-3196 GCA_046546195.1 bacterium
GCTCCTTGATCAACTTCAGGAGATACGGGGTAGAAACTGTGACCGCTTGCACCCCGGCGGCCAGCAGGCGATCAAGTAATTTCTGAATCTGTTTCTGGCCACTCCGGGACCACTCCCTGTTCCCCAGGCAGGAGCTGTTCAGCAGGTAGGTGAAGTCAATCCCGCAGCCTTTTAATTTTTTGATATACCGGGACAAATCAGAGATAGAGAATGATCTCCCCATATATGAGGCCCTCCCGCCGCCGACTATATCCCGCTGTAATTTACCATAAACACTGCTGACAGAAGTCGAAGCAAGCTCCGACACCAGCCGCAAATCATAATTTGCTGCCAGATGTAATTTCATTTAATCCGCTCCGGATTGAATATGACACTTATCGAAATTATTGTTTTTTAACGGGGGAAAATAATTTTAAAAATTGTTTTCCCGGCAGAAGTTGAAATATCAAGCTTACCCTGGAGCTGATTTTCAACCAGGATTCGAACCAGCCGTAGCCCCAGTGATTCTGCGTTTTCAAGATCAAAATCATCCTCCAGACCCTTGCCACTGTCGGAGATTTCCAGCCGGTAATTTTCCCCGGTTGTGCCAAATCTAAGCGAGAGCGTCAAATTACCGGTCTCCGGGTCAGGGGCGTATTTGAGGGAATTGCTAACCAGTTCGGTAACAATCAAACCGATATATAGTTCAAGATCCAGGTCCAGTTTCAGATTCGGCTCAATATCCAGCTCAAGTTCAACCTTATCCGGCTGTTTACTGGAGGTAATAATCAGCCTTTTCACCAGATCTCCGATATAAGCATCTAAATCCGTTTTCCCCACATCTTCAGAACGATAAAGGCTCTTGTGAAGCAGCGAAACGGACTGAATACGCTGGATGCTGTCCTCAAACTGGGCTCTGCCCTTTTCGTCTTCAATTTCGCTAACCTGCAATCCAAGCAGACTGGAGACCACATTCAAATTATTTTTAACCCGGTGATGTATTTCCTTGAGCAGGGTCTCTTTTTCCCGGAGAGTTTCTTTCAGTTTTTTCTCTTTCTCTTTTACTTCCCTGAACAGAGAATTCAACGGGGATTTGAAGCCAGTTATCACCACCCCGCGGTAGATAAAGTAAAAGGAAAGTATTTTGAAAAAATGACCGAGCAGATTGAAAAAACCGTACACCGAAACATAGGCGGTAAAAGAAAGTTCGGCAAAAACAGTGACTATTATGGAAGCACCGGTGTAATAATAAACCTCGGGTGCAAGCCTGTCTTTACCACGGGCAAGCAGATAAAAAGCCCCTACCAGCAGGAGACAGATCAGGTATTCACTGGCTTTTTTAAAAACCGTCAGCCCTGCTCCCGCTTCAAAACAGGTCGGAAATATAGCCAGCGGATAAATTGAGACAAGAACAAGGGAAAATATAACCGCCAGACCAAACAGGACAGCCCCGGGGCGCAGGGATTTATTTTTACTCAACAGATAGGCACCGGCCAGCAGGGCCAGGGCCTCAAAATAGCGAGCCGCAATCCACAACTGGGTCGCCGGGTTGGACCCGTCGGCAAAAATACCCATTCCTTTGTAAGCAAGAGTGTGGAGGAAATCAATTATTCCCACGAACAGGTAAGCCTGACCGACAATTAAGAAAAAATTATTTTTCAGCTGCCGGCGGGTATTCCAGGTAATAATAAAAATCACAAAAGCAATGATTATGCTGAAAAACTCGGCAGTAATATGAAAGAAAAGATAGTTGTCCAGACTTGTGTAATATAAGACTGCAAAAATTAAAGCCCAGAGTAGAAAACTGCCAAAGATTTTTGTTTTTTTCACTTCAGTCCCGCCCTTTCATAAGACCTACCACCAGTATCAGCTTAGCGAATCGTATAACATTTTTATTGTAAACCGTCGACGGTGGGTAAACAAGCAACATACAGCAAAACGGACAGAAAACATATCAAAGTTACCGTATAATAGTGTTAATTAAAAAAAGGGGTAAACAGGATCCCCTGCTTTTTTATCTCCTCCTACCCTTCTGGCCACCAGCATATTCCTGTGCCAACGGTTGATTCCCAAATAACAGGCTCGTGAAGTCCATGTAAGAGATGTTTTTAAAATTTCCAGTTAACTATGAACATCGCCGGAGCCAGTTCGCTGGGAAAATTGGTAAAAAACTCATTCTGGGCCAGCAAGTTGATCAGACCGATCTGAACAGCGAAGTCAGCAGTTTCAGCGTAATTAACAAATCCCCACTGTAAACCGTGGAGTCGTTTGGCATAGTTAACCGTCCCGGTCTGCAAACCAGTCATTTTTCCCTCGGTAAAGTTGACAAGACCACTCTGCCAGCCTAAAAATTCATTGGAGGTATAGTTCACAATTCCCCAGTGGATTCCTTTGTAATTCTCGGCATAGTTGCCAAGTAAACCATAACTAAAACCGGCGCTTTGGCCCCTGGAACCACTTACAATACCCAGGGTAATCGCGGTCTGGGGGTTTTCACTCCAGATACCAAGACTGAGTCCTTCCACGCGTTCATACCGGTTAACCAGAGCAATATCAGGGGTAATACTCAACTGAATCGGCGACCTCGCAGCGGCTCCCGAAGTAATAAAAATACTGATAAAAAAAGCGAATAGTAACTTCTTCATCTTTGACATCTCCTTTTAAAAAGTAAAGTCAAATAGCCGCCCGGTGTCTCAAGACCCCTGCTCCTTTCAGTATTTATTTTCCCCCCTGAAGTTATAACATCATGGTCACATTATCAGAGTAAACTATTCCGGGATTGAAATCAAACATTGGTGATTAATCTACCTGGATTTTATAAAACCAGGGACAAGCTGGCCCAGATGTTCTGTTTTATTACTATCTGTGTTTTACGGCCGCTGCTCCATGAAAAAGCCCTCAATCACATCTGCCAGGCCGTCAGGACAGGAAACCGCACCGACCTCTACACCGAGAGGATTCTTATGTTGCTGGATTTTATCAGAAGTTCCAGCTTATCTCCGGGAGTAAGTTCTAACTCTTTCATTGCCTGGGGGGTTAATCTGGCTATCACAGATTCATCGGAAGCAGAAAGATGGACAACGGGTTGGGGCTGTTCTTCTATTTGTTTGACGGCGGCCGAAATACGATTCCTGACTGAAAAAGTTCCCTCTATATTTTGGGCTAACCCGAATTATTCACGACAAAAACGTTGTGAATAGATTCGCCCGCTGGACAG
>JBKGYI010000227.1:0-3159 GCA_046546195.1 bacterium
AAATCATTTAAAACGATTTATATTTCCCCTTGGCTACAGAAATAAAGATGAGATAAAAACCTACGCCCTCCAGAACAATCTACCCGCCATCTCAAAAAGGGAGAGCCAATCGCTTTGTTTTGTTCCCGATCGGGAATACAGGGAGTATATTTTGCGTCATACCGATCACCAATCCCGACCGGGGAAAATACGTGATATTAACGGCAGGGTTGTCGGGGAACACTCCGGTTATGTAAACTATACGGTCGGCCAGAGAAGAGGTCTGGGTATAGCTCATAGCGAACCACTGTATGTTCTGGAGATTAATCCGGATAAAAATGAACTATTAGTTGGCGAAAAGGAATTATTGCTCCAGGACTATTTCGAAGTTGAAGATATCAACTGGCTGGCCGAGGAGCGCGACAAATGCCAGGTTCAGATTCGCTACAACGGACGTCCTTTGCCCTGTATAATTATGAAAGAAGCCGGTAAAACGGCAATCAAACTCGAAGAGGAAGCATACGCTATTTCAGCCGGGCAGACGGCAGCTTTTTATGAAAACGAGCGGTTGCTTGGAGGAAGCAGAATTATATCTGCTCCCCCGCACATACAGAGGTAAACCCGATGTTAGAGTTGAAAAATTTAGTTTCAGGGCGGGTAAAAGATGTTTAAATTTTCCGGAGAAACAGATGTTCATAGCCGGCAGCTGAAAGAATATCATACCTGGCTGCTGGGAATGCAGGAAATGGATGTTGTGGTGCTGGGAAGCGATCCGACCGCCCTGGCCTGCGGCCTGGAACTTTTAGGCGAAGATTACAGTGTCTTGCTTATTGACGAGGCTGAAACACCGGGCGGGCGTTTTACCTGGCAGCGCGGTCCGGTTGAAATAATTTCCCCGGCGGATGAATTGTTAGAAGAACTGGGATTTCCAATTGTTTCCAATCCACCTTTATGGCTGGACAGACTGGATTTGCTTTCATATATGTGTAACAGATTTTACCGCCAGGGTGGTAAAATTTTACCGGGAGTCTACATCGAGGGCCCCCCCCGGCAAAGGAAAGACGGTTTTGAAATTAATCTTTTGCTTGACAACTGTCCGTTAATAATTTCAGCCGGGGATGTGGTGGTGACAGTTCCAAAATTTAATCCGCCTTCACCGGAGACAGTTTGTGAGCAACAGATCGAAGATATGGTTTTAAATACCGGTCGGCACGGAGATGGCTGGATCAGAGCCGGTTACCAGGCTTTGCTGCCGGTAACAGATACTGAATACTGCCCGATGATTAATGGCTGTCTGCTTTCCGGCCGCAAAGCGGCACATATTGTTTTCAATAAAAAAATTAAATGATTTAAGTAAAGGACGGTTTTTAGATTGGCAACCACAGATGTACTGGAAGTTATTGGTTCAACTCCCGTTGTAAAGTTAAAAAGACTTACTAAAGATATTGATGGTGAAATTTATTTAAAACTTGAATCTCTTAACCCCGGCGGCAGTCAATTATCTCGTCGAACATCCGGGGCGGCGGGTTTTAACGCTGCTTTGCGATACTGGCGAACGTTATCTGGCCTGATATTTTGTTTAACAAAAAGATTAATTGTGTAGCTTGTTTGATCGTTTTAATCAGGTTTTAATATTTTTAGGAGTGGTTGACAATGAGTGCTTACAAAGAATTAATAGCCGCCCATGGCGGAAGACTGGTTAACAGGTTTTTGCCGGAAAAGGAGGTAGAGGTCTGGGAAGATGAGCGGGAGAAACTCCCCGCCCTGAAAGTTGACAACCGTCAGGAATCAGACCTGGAAATGATCGCAATCGGCGCCTACAGCCCGGTAGATGGTTTTATGAGCAGTGAAGATCACCGAGCGGTGGTTGAAGAAATGCGATTAATAGACGGAACTCCCTGGCCGATTCCAATAACTCTTTCTGTTGACAGAGAGACTGCGGATGAATTACCCGGGCAGGGGCCTGTGGTTCTGGAAAACGAGCACGGTGAAATGCTCGCTGTTCTTCACCTCAAAGAAAAATACAGTATTGATAAAAAGCTGCGGGCCAGGTCCGTATTTGGAACCGAAGAAGTGGAGCACCCCGGGGTAAAAAATACCTATGAAATGGGAGAAATATGTCTGGCCGGACCTGTTGATGTTCTTCGAAGTTCCGGACACCAGCGTTTTCAGCAGTACAGACTCGAACCCGCCCAGACCCGGGAATATTTCAGCAAACAGGGCTGGAAAACAGTTGTCGGTTTTCAGACCCGTAATCCAATTCACCGCGCTCATGAATACCTGGTTAAATGTGCCCTGGAAACAGTGGACGGTCTATTAATCCATCCGCTTGTTGGCGAAACCAAAAGCGATGATGTCCCGGCGGAAGTGCGGATGGAATGTTATGAATCAATAATCGAAAATTATTTTCCGCAGGAACGGGTTTTACTTTCTGTTATGCCGGCCAAGATGAACTATGCCGGTCCACGGGAGGCTATCCTGCACGCATTGATCCGTAAAAATTACGGCTGCACTCATTTTATTGTCGGTCGTGACCACGCCGGGGTCGGTGATTATTATGGCACTTATGAAGCCCAGGAGATTTTTTCTGAATTTGAACCCCATGAGCTGGGTATCGAACCGCTGTTTTTTGATTATGCTTTCTGGTGTGAAGTTTGTGGGAATATTGCTTCGCAAAAAACCTGTCCTCACGGAGCGGAGGATCAGATCTACCTGAGTGGTACAAAAGTTCGCCAGATGCTCAGCGAAGGTAAATCGCTGCCGCCCGAATTCAGTCGGCCTGAGATAGCAGAAATTTTGATCAAGGCCTATCAAAAATAGAGTATATGGCTTTCAAAAATCAGTCGGAGAACGTACACTTATTATAATCAAGCGCTCGTAGCTCAGCCCGGATAGAGCAGCGGCCTCCTAAGCCGCAGGCCGGAGGTTCAAATCCTCCCGGGCGCATTAGCAAGTTGGAAAGTTGCGAGTGGCGAGTTGAAAAACCAGCCGGCCTGCAGGGAGTCTGAGGGAGTATTCCCTCAGGGGTTTAGCCGCAGGATGCGGCGTGGGGGAGCAGTGAACGAAGTGAACGTTGAGGGGGACCATTTGCCATGGAGGCTATATATATAGCATTCAGTACTGACAGAGAAAATATTGAGAACAGGTTACCGCTATAAAAGAGTAGCCCCCACGCAGTGG
>JBKGYI010000228.1:0-3122 GCA_046546195.1 bacterium
GGCCTATTTTAACCATAGTGACATCCAGTACCTCCGGGATTAGATCCTGTAATTGTAAATCGTAATTTATTCTCTTTTTCCCGGGCCAGTTAATCTCTTCCGAATCACCCTGATAAACATAGCTTAAATACCTGGCCAGAGAAACCACCCCCAGCAGCGAGGTATCCCCCTTTCTGGTGCTTAATGGTTTGACGTTAAATTTATTTGCCGGCGAATCGGACTCCGCGTTCGGTTCGGTATCGCCTGTGGATTGCCGAACAGGGTCTGCTACAGGGTCTGCTTCGGATTGCGGCTTTTCTTTTTCCACCGGCAGTTTGGACTCGGCTAACTGGCGGCTGACCTGAATTTCAGTTTGTGAATCAAAAAATCCGCCCAGCCATGCGGCGGTGATTATGAATATAAATGTAACCGCCGCCACCACCGCTGTTCTGGTTAAGAAATCAACTGTGTCCATATTTTTCCAGCTGCCGGGATCCATTCGTTTTAAGCGGTGTAGAACACGAGCATTTTCCGGGTTTTCAGTTTCATCGGCAAGATCGACCAGGGCCCGCCTGAGATGGCGGCAGGTTATGGAAAATGTTTCATCGACAAAAGCGGCCATCAGCAGTCTGTCGCAGATCAGGTTAATTGCCCGCGGATTACCACCGCTGGCCTTATAAAGCCGGGGGAATATTTTACTGTCCAGCTGTATAGGGCGCGCAGGTTCGGCCTGGTTCATCCTGTGCAATACGTATTCGCGTGTTTCTTCCTGGCTGAGATTGCTGAGAAAACTGCGCACGGTAATTCTCTGTTTTAACTGGCGAAGCTGCTTGCGGTTAAGCAAATTATTCAATTCCGGCTGGCCAACAAGTATCATCTGCAGCAGTTTTTCTTTGTTTGTCTCCAGGTTGGAAAGCAGCCGCAGGTGCTCGAGCACTTCAGTTGACAGGTTTTGCGCTTCATCAATTATCACGCAGACATTGCGTCCTTCTCGATATTCTTCGAGAACAAATTTATTGATGGCATCAACTATTTTTTTAACACCGGCATTTTCGGGTAAATCCAGGCCTAAATCATCGGCAATTGTTTTTAACAGTTCCAGCGAATCCATCGTTGTATTCAAAACAAGCGCTGTGCTGGTTGTTGGTTCCAGTTCCCGCAGGAAAGCCCGGCAGAGAGTCGTTTTACCGCTCCCGACGCGGCCTGTTATAAGAATAAATCCCTTGCGGTCCTGAACACCGTAAAGCATATGGGCCAGCGCTTCTTTGTGCTGATCACTGTAATAGATAAAATCCGGATCGGGAGTAACGTTAAAAGGTCTCTCTTTGAAACCAAAAAAATCAGTATACATACCGCTTCACCTATAATAACTCAATATGGTTTAAAACCGGCAGCTGTCTGCGAACTTCATGCAGGTATTTTAAATCTATATGGAACCCCAGCCAGCATTCCGTATCCGAAGCGCGGGCTATAACCTGCCCCCAGGGATCAACAACCATACTCTGGCCAAATGCAGCAATTTTAGTTCCCGGATTGGGTCCGATCTGATTGGCGGCAACAACATAGCACTGGTTTTCAATTGCCCGCGCTCGCAATAATGCTTCCCAGTGTGCCCGCCCGGTCTCCCGGGTGAAATTAGCCGGTATAACTATTGCCTGAACGTGTTTCTGGGCCAGTTTTCGGAAAAGCTCCGGAAACCGTAAATCGTAGCAAATCGCCAGCCCACAATGGATATCGGCCATTTCAAGATCAACTATTTTTTCTCCGGGTTCTATATAATCGGATTCGTTTACAGAGAATTCATCATCCAGTTCGGCATCAAAAAGATGAATTTTCTGGTAATAACCCCCTATTTCACCGTTTTTAGTGATAAAAAGCGCCGTATTGTAGATAATGTTTTCATCTTCCCGATCAGCCAGCGGCAGCGTTCCGGCCAGTAAGTTAATCCCCCCCGTTTGCGCCGCTCTTGTTAACTTCTTTACAACCGGGCCGCTCAGGGAAAAAGGGTTTTTAAACATTTTTTGATGACTGTCTCGGAACAGGAAATATTCGGGAAAAACCAGCATGTCACATTTTTCCGCCGCCGCCTCACGAATGAATTTAAGTGCCGTTTTAAGATTTTTATCGATGTCATTACCGCTGTTAAGCTGGGCCAGTCCCCATTTTTTAATCATTGTCTTTTTTTAGAAGGTGCGAATCCCCGGGATTTAAAATTACCACTTCGGCCCGGCTGCCAGTCAACGCAGTCAGCTCCTCCGGCTGCTGCTCTATTGGCGGAAAAGTGTTGTAATGCATCGGGATAACCTGCTGGGCGCGAATTAATTCGGCAGCCCGGGCCGCCTCACGTGGTCCCATTGTGAAACGGTCACCAATCGGCAGTAAGGCAACATCGGGGCTATAAAGTTCGCCGATTAATTTCATACCATAAAATAATCCCGTATCACCGGCATGATAAACAGCAAGGTTGTTGTAACTAATAACAAACCCGGCCGCATGACCGCGGCCCGGACCCGACGAATGAAGAGCTTCTGTCATCCTGATCTTGAACCCGTCTGTTTTTATTCCCCCGCCAATATTCATCGGCTCAAGCGCCTCGATACCAAAATCCCGGGCCTCTTCGGTTATTTCATAATTAGCTACCAGCTTTGCCCCGGTTTTTTTACAGATTTCAAATGCTTCGCCAAGATGATCCTGGTGACCGTGGCTGACAAGAACAAGGTGGGCTTCAGTTATCGAGTTGACATCTATATCACAGGCCGGATTGCCCCCTATAAAAGGGTCAACTAAAATCTTCCGGTCATTACAATTTATTTCAAAAAAGGCATGTCCGTGCCAGATAAGTTCCATGCTCTACTCCCCTGCTCCGGAGATGTTCTTTCGCTGCGCTGTAAAAATCGGCTGGAAAAACTCGGAGAGAACGACATTAAACACCATCCGGGTCCTCCTCTTCTTGTTCAAAAAAATATAATAATTACTGGTACATTTAGACGGCGACTTCACTATAAAGTTTACAACCATTACCGTTAAAATTCCAGTTATTTTTTTAACTGCTTCCGAATAATAAGGTTTTATTTTATGTTCCCCCGGTTAACCCGAATTATTCACGACAAAAACGTTGTGAATAGATTCGCCCGCTGGACAGC
>JBKGYI010000229.1:0-3100 GCA_046546195.1 bacterium
AAAACTCCAGCTGATGATGGTGAAAACCAGCAAAACAGCCGGGACGATCCATTTTTTCCAGTCGATGGATTGTCCCTTTATCCGTCCGCCATACTGAATTTTTGCGGCCCTGTACTGGTCAAAAGAGTTCATGGTAAATCAACCGCCTCTGTTTAGAAAGTTATCTGCCCGGCCATTTTGCTTGCGGTTGCCGGACCGATTCCACTAACATTCTGCAGATCATTTTCATCTTTAATCCTGCCCTGCTGTTCGCGGTAGGCAATAATTTTTTTTGCAGTGGCCGGACCAACTCCGGTTATCCGGGTCAGCTCCTGTTCGCTTGCGGTATTGACATTTATTTTAGAGCTCTCCGAACTCTCTGCCTGGCGGGAGGATCGGGCTGGTGTACTTCGTTGGGGAGCTGAATTTTTTGTTGCCCGGCGTGGCGTTTCGCCGCCCACTTTTACCTGGTTCCGCATTGTTTCTATGGTGGCTGGTCCAATTCCGGATACATTGGTAAGTTCATCGATATTATTAAATTTTCCATGTTGTTCGCGGTATTGAATTATAGCATTGGCGGTCGTGGGCCCGACTCCGCTTATTCGCTCCAGGTTTTCAGCTGAAGCGGTATTTATATCTATTTTAAGGCGGTGGCGCACTTTTTCCAGCTCGCTTCGGGTTAATTCTTTAAGAGAAAAATCAGTTTCAGGGAGTTCGTCAGAGCGGGGCATTTGCACCTTTTCTCTTTCGACTACGCCAAAAGAGGGATTAATACGCTGGATTCCTCCGGTGGACTCATCGCTATTGCCTTCAGTATAGAAGTATATTCCCGGCAGAGAAAGCAGGAGCGCAAGTATGAGAATCCCTGAGACTATTACAGGTAAATTTTTCATTATAAAACCTCGGCTGTTTAAATTAAGGTGAATCCAACATCCCCATTATTATAACAACTAAAACGCATATAGTATTCCTTTTCAAAGCCTGTGTGAGAGCAACCGCAGAACAACAGGTGTTACTTAGTTATATGTATTTAAAGTTTGTACAATGTATTCCGGGGTACATCGGTTACACTGGTGGTGGCGGTTAACAAAAGCGCCTTCCGAAGTTCCGTTTTTATAGAATGGAGATAAAATTCAACCCCGTCGGCCTCGCCGCCGACGGCAGCAATCATTACCGGCCGGCCTATCAGAACGGCATCGGCCCCGAGAGCGAGGCACTTGAAAACATCGACGCCACTTCTTATTCCGCCGTCGGCAAAAACCAGCACTTTTTCTTTGACGGCATCCGCTATTTCAGGCAGAACATCAGCGACCCCCGGTTGCTGGTCAAGGATTCGCCCGCCGTGATTGGAGACAACTATTGCGTCTGCCCCGGCGTCCGCAGCTTTTCGGGCATCGGCAATACTCATTATACCTTTGACGATAAATTTTAGATTAGTGTTTTTGATTAATTTTTTTAATTGTTCCCGGTTGTAGGCCCGGGTATTCTGGCTGCGTTTTTCCATGTTGGGGTGCTGGATAGCGTCAATATCCATTCCCACGGCCACAGCGCCGCAATCCTCGGCCCGTTTGATGCGCCGTTCGACATCATTATGGTTAAGTCGTGGTTTAAAAATCGGTATTCCCCAGCCATCAAGTTCGCTTAAAACTGCCAGACCGATTTTATATTTATGTGTACTGGCCCCGTCACCGAGCATGGCGATGGTGCCGGCCTGTCGGGAGCCGCAGGCAACAGCGCGGGCGTATTGTTCCTCGGTAAGCGGACTGTTCATGTTGGATTTTACACCGGTTATCGGTGCGGCAAGAACCGGGAAATCAAGTTTTGTTCCCCAGAGATCAAAACCGAGCTGTGGATTGCCGGTGTTCTGGATGTATTTACAATTTATTTTCCATTTTTCAAGGGAGCGGAGGTTTTCCTGGAAAGAGGCGCCGCTGCCGACTCCGCCAACGCCGGGCACTTCTCCGGCACAATGAACGCCATCGCAGTGCGGGCAGACCGCGCAAGCACCCTGAAAATTGTTTCGGGCCCTGTTATTTATTTTTTGCATATCCAGTTCAGGAGGTGGGCCGGTGTTGAATTTCAATGTTTGCAGAGCCTTTTCGCTTATTTTCCAGGCATTTTTGAAATTTGCGCCGCTGACTATTATATTCGCCGGTTTATCAAGATTGCTCTTAGGTTTTTTTACTTTTTGTCCAATTTCTGAATTAATAAAAATTTCTTCGACCCCATTTATTTCGAGCAATTTTTCATGGCCTGTTATATCACGTATTTCCCCCGGTTCGGGTAATAAGGCTCTTTCAATAACTACGCGGTTGTATACGGGGTCAACCGGGCAATTCGGTTTTTCCCCGAGAGCGATTAAGATAGCGTTTTTGATTATTGATTGGCCTGTAGCCAGAGGGTAGGTATAGCCGGACATAAACCCGCCTGATAATCGTGCGGCCATTTCCACCATTTTTGGCCCGTCGGGAGTCATCTTTATATCCCCCTTTGCAGCACCGGTGTCTATTCCCAGGGCTTGTGCCGCTTTACTGGCCAGTTCAAGAATTTTTTTCCGTGTGGCGGGATCTTTTTGAGAGGGGAGGACATGGCCGGTTTCAATAAAATAAGGTTCTTTCTCAATAATTCGATCAGCTATTACCTGATGGACAAGTTCACCGTCGTAAAACAGGGAATCGGTGGAGAATTCTTTGCCGGGCAGATATTCTTCAATGATAAGTTCCCCCCGGGTGGCGGCAGATTTTGCACTTCTGAAGGCGACTTCAATATCGTCATGATCCTCTATTTTTTGTACACCCCGTCCTCCCATATTATCGGCCGGTTTAATGACCAGGGGGAAACCAAGATCTTTGCTGGCTTCTATAGCCTCGTGCAATTCCCAGATACCGCGGAATTGTGGCTGGGGAATATTTTTCTTCTGAAATTTTCACCAACATTGATTGAATAATAGATAGAGTCAATGGTAGTTCAATTTGAAACTTAGTATACTCTCCTAATTTAGACTCTATGTGAACTTGTCCGCTTAGTGCTTCAATCTTACTTCTAACTACATCTAGACCTACACCTCTTCCGGACACATCAGTAACAACTTTAGCTGTACTAAACCCTGATTGGAACAAAA
>JBKGYI010000230.1:0-3084 GCA_046546195.1 bacterium
CCCCTCAACGTTCGCTAACGCTCACTGCTCCCCCACGGCACATCCTGTGCCTGAAACCCTGAGGGAATACTCCCTCAGACTCCCTAAAAGTCGCTAATGGTCGGGTTTGTTTTGGATTTTGAACCTTGAGCGTTGAACCGGTCTTATACGCCCGGCAGGATTCGAACCTGCGACTTTTGGCTCCGGAGGCCAACGCTCTATCCGGACTGAGCTACGGGCGCGATTCAAACACAGCTATTCGTATGGTTTGAACTGGCAGTCGTGGTCGCTTGTCTCTTCAATTACTATTTCATCGTATTTGCCGGGATTATATTTTTCCTCATAGCTGGACTGATCATTACGTTTGATTCTAACAGCGGTTATACCAGCGGCCTGGGCATCTTTTATATCTGAATCACTGTCTCCGAAATAAATATCCAGATCCAGTTCTTTGATTTTTTCTGTTTTACCGTCAGGAGCAAAAAAAGTGTTTTCAGCGGGAATAGCAAACACTTTTTCAAGATAATCCCGCAAATAATCACCGTTGTCCGGCTGGCGAGCAGTAATAGCAAAAATCTCCGCCCCCCGGCCCTGATATTTTTTTACAATTTGATAAACTTTTGGTTTTATACAACTCACCTGAGTGTCAATACTGTTAACTAAACTCCAGAATTCCTCCGAAAACGGCTCGTGCTCGCTCCGAAATCCTTCCTGAAAAGCAGGGCTGGAAAACAACAATGTGTCGTCAACATCAAAACCAACCCGCTTAACACTGCTATCGACCAACTGGGCCGGTAAAATATCGTCACCGCTCTGACAGGCCGCCAGAAAAATAAAAGAGGTTATTATGAGCAGACTAATAACAAGTTGTCTTGTATTATCTCGGAGCATCTTAATATCACCCTTTGTTTTTTTTGTGATTACACTGCTATAATAAACATACTGAAGTAAAAGAACTATACAGAATCAACTGTCACCAGTCAAGACAACATCCTATTTATCTCAAATGGAAACGGGGTAACCACAGCTTGCAAACAGTAATTGGCATTGACGAAGCGGGCCGGGGACCGGTCCTGGGACCGCTTGTTATTGGGATTGTAGTCTGGAATCAAGAGGCGGACACAGGTACTGTAAAAATATCAGACAGCAAAAAACTTACAAAAAGACAGCGCGACCGGGCAAGAAAATTTATAATTTCCACCTGCCAGACAACAATTCTGGCAATTCCCGCCTGGCTAATCTCAAAATCACCGTTACCCCTCCAGATTTTAGAAGCACAGGCTATAGAAGCCGCGCTGCACAGTTTTTCGGAGAACCACACCGTCTACTGCGACGCTCTCGGGTCCGGCCAAACAGCTCATAATTTAATAAAATACGCCCATCCCCGGCGGAAATTCTATTTCGAACCGCGGGCAGACGATCTCTATCCGGCTGTCGCGGCGGCAAGTATAATGGCCAAGACTTGCCGGGATCAATGTATGGAAAACATTAAAAAACGCTGGGGAGATACCGGGTCCGGCTATCCATCCGATCCAAAAACAAAAAAGTGGTTAGAGACACACAACAAAAAAAATACTAAATGGCCGGCCATGGTGCGCACATCCTGGAAAACAATCTCAAACCTGAAGGACAGTTGACCTGAACGGGTACAAAAAAAACCCCTTCCAATCCCCACGATATAACTATGAGGCCAGCCGGCCAGACATTTGTCTGGACCGGCCTGATTGGAATGGAAGGGGAATATTTTCTATATATTTTACCTACAACCTACTATAGTATCGTAGACACAATGAAAAATATCAAGTTTTTTCTGTTCATAACTTTCTATGCCGCCGTTTCTACCCGGCGGCTAGAATTGAAAAAAGATGGGGCAAACTCTGTTTCTCATCGGTTGACTCCCCTGTAAAATCCATATAAACTACTTCGTTATGATAAAAACTAAACGACACACGAAAATTAGACGTAAACATTTTAAAGCTGATCTGCATATGCACTCCAGACTAAGCGATGGCTATTATTCGCCAACCGAGCTAATTAAAATGGCAAAAGCCGGTGGACTGGAGCTTGTATCCCTCACCGATCACGACAGTGTAAGCGGTATAAAAGATGCCCGGCAAACCGCCCGGAACCAGGGGTGTAAGTTTATCAGCGGAATTGAGCTGGAAGCTTTTATTGATCACCGCGGCGAAAGCTACTCTATCCACATACTCGGTTACGGAATCAACGAGACAAACGAAGAACTATTAACCATCTTGAAAAAAATACATATCGCCCGAAGCCAGCGGGCCCGGAAGATGGTTTCAAAACTAAATTCTCTGGGAATCGAGATAGATCTCCAGGAGGTTTTAAAGTTTTCACACGGGGATTCGGTCAGCAGGGTTCACGTCGCCCAGGCATTGAAAGAAAAAGGAATAGTTGATCATATAGATAAAGCGTTTTACAAATATATCGGTAACAACCGCCCGGCCTACGTACCCAAAAAAACCCACAACCCCAGCCAGATAATCAAACTTATCCACGCCAGCGGCGGGATAGCTGTCTGGGCCCACCCCTATTACTGCGATAACGACTCTCTTATCCAGCCGCTTATTGCGGCAGGGATAGATGGGATAGAATGTTTTCATCGCGAGTTTGACGAGAAAACTGTCGAACATTACCTGGAAATGGCCTCTCGCTACAATCTTATTGTTACCGGCGGCTCGGATTTTCACGGCACTCTCGAGGAAAGTTTCGAACTCGGTGACTGGTGGTTTGATTTTATTGCCCGCAGCTCCCTATCAGAAAAAATTACCGCCATCCAGGAAATCCTTTAACTCCTCGCTTATTTCCTGAATACGCTGTTTGTCACGGCCAGATACATCCTCCCATTTTTCATTTTTCATTCTATCCAAAATTTCATCAGCCTCACTCATAAGATCATCCCGGCGGTTCTGGGTGTCTTGCCACTGTCTCTGTTTTTTCTTTGTTTTTCGGCGTCCTAACCAGTATTTCAAGGGCCCCAGCAATGGGCGGCGCGGGTCACCGAAACGACAGTAAAAAATCCCCATCAACAGACCACCGAGATGGGCCATGTGAGCAATACCGTCCTGCGTCTCAGAAAGACCG
>JBKGYI010000231.1:0-3068 GCA_046546195.1 bacterium
GGTCAATGAGCTGGATCTTGGTCCGATCTATCCGGGCGTTAACAAGATCTATTTTATTTATGACCGGAATAATCTTCAGCCCGGCCTCCCGGGCGTGGTAAAGGTTCAAAATCGTCTGGGCCTGCACACCCTGCGCGGCATCAACAAGCAGCAAAGCCCCCTCACAGGCGGCCAGCGAACGGCTGACTTCATAGGAAAAATCAACATGCCCCGGTGTATCGATCAGGTTAAGCTGATATTTATCCCCCTGTCGATCATTATAGTCCATGCGCACGGCCTGGGCCTTAATCGTAATTCCTTTTTCCCTCTCGAGATCCATCTGGTCAAGCATCTGCTCTTTAAAATCACGCTCAGAAATAGTCCCGGTATGCTGAAGCATTCTGTCGGCAAGAGTTGATTTCCCATGATCGATATGAGCAATTATACAAAAATTACGTATATAAAAATTTTCCATCCGAAGCCACCTGTCTGAAATAATGGTAGGAATAAATAACTTCCTTCAAATTATACTTGAAAACAAACCAAATATGAACCCGCTTCACCCCCTTAAGGACTTCGTTTCAATACCAGGGGATTAACTCGCAACTCGTAACTTACTCCCTACCGCTACTACACACTCACAAATTTCAGGCTACAACCATCAAACCAAAACCGTAAACCCATCAGGTCGGGGCAGGATGCGGGGGGAGCGCCGGGCAGGAAAACAGTGTTCACTCATTCTCAGGGGGCCATCCAGGCCCCCTTCCGAGGATAAATTCCCCCAAAAACGGCCCCTCCGGGGCCATTGGGGAATTTATAATCCGCGAACACTGCCATCCCTGCCCTGCTCATATCTTGTTTCAGGTCTCTGGTGTTAACTCGCAACTCATAACTTCCAACTTACTCACTGCCGCTGCGACGCACTCACAGTTCGCCGGAGCGGGGCAAAAACTAAAATTATTTGGAAAAAACAATACGGAAAAACTGTCCTGTCAGCACGAACCCTGATGGTTTTAAAAAACTAACCGGTTGCTGCCAGTTTCAGGCCGCCCTGCAGGGCCGGATATTTTAGTTTGCTGCGCAGGAGCGGAGTTTTTTCGGTTCGCCTGGCAAACAGGAGCGGTCGACTGGACTCTTTTATGTGAGGCAGCAGAAGGTCGAGGGAACGGGAAAGACCACCAGCAAATATTACTGCCTGGGGTTCAAGAATGTTTATTATTTGAGCCAGCCCACGACCCAGCCAGAGCCCGGTTTTGCGCAGAGCCACGGCTGCAAATTCATCCGTCTCAACTTTTTCAGCGATTTCGCGGCCACTCAACCAGCTGCCGGTTAATTCAAAATAAGTCCGCTTCAAACCGCTGACAGACGCGTATGTTTCCAGACAACCCCGTGAACCGCAGCCGCACTCACGACCGCCCGGCTCAATCTGCAGATGTCCCAGTTCGCCGGCCGCTCCGCTGGCCCCCCGGTAAATTTTACCGTCAATAATAATCCCCGCCCCCAATCCGGTCCCCAGGGTCAAACAGATCTGGTGGAAATATTTTACCCCGGCTCCGCAGCAGGCTTCCCCAAAAGCGGCAAGGTTGGCATCGTTTTCAAGCAGCCAGTTGATATTAAAAAGCGAAAGAGCATCGGGTATACAGCTCCCAGCCCAGGCGGACGGAAGATTCGGAGTCTCCAGCAGCTGCCGGTTTTTTTTGACCGAACCGGGAACTCCGACAACCCAGTTGGCCCCTTTGAACCGCGGGTTTTTATCGAACAAATATTCCAGCCAGAGCGCCGGCGTCTCATAGGAAGCAAGTTCAAACTCCAGCATTTCATCAACCTGCTCGCCCGTTTTTGAAGCGGCCAGCTGAATGGTTGTCCCCCCGATATCGACTGAGATATACAGCGGTTTCACAGCTTTTTTTTCAACGCTTCAATATTTTCTATGGCCGAGGGATCTTTGTGGCGCAGCAAAGCCGCATAGTAACTGGTATAATCGCTAATCAGCATCAGAGTCATCATCCGGCAGAATAATGAATCGCCCCGGGAGCGCATTGTTTCTATCCCGGCCACCGAAGAGGACAATATTTCCCCGGAAATGGAAAATCGTTTTTTAATCCGTTCATGTTCACCGGAGTCCCGAAGAAACAGAGCAATATAATTTTCCGGGCTTTCGGCCATCTGCTGCCAGCCCATTATTTCATTGTGATTTAACTCCGGAAGTTCATTGGCCAGGGCAATCATCTTCGCATTTTCATTAAACTGGTTTTTAAGTCGCAGAGCCAGTGTCCCGGTCATTCCGGCGCTGCCATAAATAACCGGAATCTTATCATAAACTTTCCGGACCAGCTCAAAAGCAAAATTAGCTTCTTTACCCGGCGCCAGCTCTTCAACAATGTTTCCCAGGTGTTTAAGTGTCTCACCGAGATCATTTTCAGACGGTCCATGGCAACAGCCCATCTTATCCAGCAGATAAAGCAGCGGTATAAAAAGGTAGGGAGCCGAAGCCCTGGGAGGTTGGCCGGAAGGGATTTTTATAACCGGATGACCGGCTTCATCAGCGCGGTCGATAAGCTGACCACCGCCGCTAACCACCAACAGACCACACCCGCGTTCTACGGCCTGCTGATAAAGAGAAAGTGTTTCCTCCGTATTTCCCGAATAACTGACCGCGGTAAATAAGAAAGAAGAATCGACCCAGGCGGGCAGGTTATAATCGCGAACAGTATAAACGGGAATTTCGGCATCATTCCGACAATAGGAAGCAACCAGATCGCCGCTTATCCCACTGCCTCCCATTCCACCAACAACAAGACCCGCCGGCGGTGCTGGCGCCTCATTAATATTTTGGCCGAGCCGGCAGGCTTTTTCAACCTGGTCGGGGAACTCCTCAAGCCAGCGTAAAAAATTCTGGTGATCATAATCAGCCACTAATTTTTCAATCTTAGTTGCCATCAGAATCAACTCCCGCCAGGTTTAAAGCTCTTCACCTTCGTCTTTGTATTCATAATAATTAAACCGCCGGCCCTCGCGCGGCATTTCATCTTCGTGTAAAATTTTCTGAACATAAGGGCCAAGTTCAGCGCTAACCCATTTAGCCAGAC
>JBKGYI010000232.1:0-3054 GCA_046546195.1 bacterium
AACACCGCTATGTCTGCGTAGTTAACGGCTCGTTCGCATTCTTCCTCAACAACAGGATATTTCTGTTCAACCAACCGCCGCGCCGCCATCAAAACAGCTTCCGGTTCATCTTGACTGAGAATACCTTTTATCTCGACAGGCAGTTGCTCACGACCGCCCTTCAAACTAACAATCGCCCTTTCAACCGCCTCGCTATCAAATCGCTCCCTGTCGGTTGCTTCCAGGAGAAGACTTTTTTCGGAGAAATCCAGTATCTCCTGGCCGGACCGATAATTTTCCTGCAGAGATATCGGAGTTACATCCGCAACTGAATAATTCACACGCTGCTTGTCGCTGTTCAACTCATCTTTATAGCGTTTAATCCGGGTCTCAAATTCCCTGATATTATCCACATTTGCGTACTGGAAACTGTATATACTCTGTTTCCAGTCCCCGACAACACAGATGTTATTCATTTCAGACAGCAGTAGTGTTAGTTTAAACTGAATTTCACTCGTATCCTGAAATTCGTCGACCATCACAAAACGGTGTTTCATCTCCCTGCGTATTTTTGAGTCTTCACTGAGGAGCACATAGGCCAGAACCTGTAAAAACCCAAAATTTAAGTAATTATTCTGCAGGCAATAACGTAAATAACCGCTGTATAATTCATGGATAAATTCTTTCAGTTTTTCCCGATTTTCAGCGAAAGCCGCGCGAACAACATTTTCCACCACCTGCTTGCCGTCAGTTTCTATAACCTCGGCCAGATCAGGCGCATCCCTATAAAAACATTTGCTGCGGTAAGAACCTTTTATCCTTTCCAGCAGATCCGACTGGCGCAAACTATTTTTCCCCTGCCGGGGCGCATTAGCCTGCTGCAAAACAGGCTGGAAATGCTCAAAATGTCCATCAAGGTAATCTTCACCCCGCTGGTACCATTTATGTTTTTCTTTAGCAACCAGCGGAATAATTCCCTTGGCCGCCAGCGATTTGATTAAGCCCAGCAAACAACTTCGATCACGTAAAACACGCAGCAAATCATGGTAACCGGGATAATTATCGATAAAACGGTGCAGAAACCGCCGGAATTCCTTTTTTTCCTGGACCTCATTTTGCAAAATAGAGGTTGCAGTAGTCACGTGTTCTTCAATCCCCAGCAACCGTGGCGCATTAAAACCATGCCTGATCAACAAGCGATGACATAAACTATGAAAGGTGGAGATCGGTGCCTCCTGCAGATCAAGGGGATCATAGTCACAGCAGTTTATAACCCTTTCCTTCATCTCCTCGGCCGCGTTGTTGGTAAACGTAATCAGCAGTATCCGGTCCGGGGAAACATTCTCATTCGCCAGAATACTTGCGTAGCGGCGCGAAAGGGTAAAAGTTTTTCCGGTTCCGGCGCCTGCATCAACCAGATAGATGCCACGACGGTTTTCTATCAACTTCTTCTGCTGTGAATTAGGTTCCATGGTTATCGTCCCGAATAAGGTCACGGCGCTCGCTGTCATCAATATCAAAATCTTTTAACCAGCCCTGCAGTGGAAAAGTAGTTCCCATGTAGTGATTCAAATCATCAAGCTGCTCTTCCAGGAACTTTTCAAAACGATCAAGATCTTCACTGAAATAATTACTTTTCCTGAAATCAACAAGTTTTTTCAGCACTGAGCGACACCCTTTTTCGACATAAGCACAATCTTTAAATATTTCAGCGGTGTACTCGATAAACCGCGCGGACAGTTTTGACTTTTTCAACAGCTGCTTATCATAGAACTCGGGCAGCTCGACCGAGGTAAAAAAATCCCGGTAAGCTTCATAGCCGAGTCCTTCAAGTGTTTTATAGCGGTCGTTTGAAGCCTTAACCCCCTCAAGAAGCCAGTCATAGGTCTCCTTTTCAGAAACCTGATCGGCAAAAAAACGCGGATAATAGGTGACGGTTACCAGAGTATCCTCCAGTGAAGACTCCCCGGCAATAACATCGGCGAGATTTTCCAGAAAATGAAAAAAAGTGAATTTGATCTTTTTATCCGGGTTAACCCGGCGTTGATAAACCAGGTACAAAATAGCCTGGAAATCAACTTCATCCTCTGCCAGGTCGAGATTGGAACTTCTTATTATTTTGCTCACGCTTTTTTTGCGGCCGCTTTTATAATCAAGCAGATGCCCGGGGGCCTGCAGCAAATCTATTTTACCCTTGACCCCCAGCGCGGTATCGTCAAACCAGACCTCCGACACCTGCGATGATAAAGGAAGTCCGAAAATTTTAGAAAAAATATTTTCCTCATCTCTTCGCCGGGCACCGGAAGCTTCCGGGCAGTTGATATCCCGGGAATCAAGATAGGCCATTATATTACTCAGGGCGACCCGGCTTTCCACTTTCAGACTGTATTTTTCCAGGTCATCAACCACTTTTGACAGCTCTTCAACAATAATTTCCACAAAAACTTCCCGGCCACGCTCACGAACAAAATCCGGATGCTGCAGATAAAATTCGGCAAAATCATGATAGAGACTCCCCTTGAGCAGATGACGGTTTTCAACCGTGGGAACAAGCCGGGAAAAGTAATACTCTCGGGGACAGCGAACCAGGTATTTCAACGCAGATTGACTGATCGTTTTTACCCGTTTGAAAGTTGCGGGCGAAGAAGGAGGCGAAAATCCTTCCGCCTCAATCTCTCCCGGCCAGCAATACCTGCGGTGCGACAGATCCTCAAAAGAAGAAATCTCCTCTTCGGCAAGAAGATTAAAATAAAAACAGGGGGTAACATTACGATTTAAATGCCTGTTTTGAACCATGTAATACTGGCGGCGGCCATTTTGCAGCAACAATTGAAAATCTTCGATATTTGCCCGGCGAACACGTTCGCTATCAACCCAGGGTTTCTCTGCAATACGCCGTGTCCAGCCGGCGTCCATCCCCAGGTAAAAAACTATCGGGCGGTCAACATATGCACCGGCCAGCGGAGAGGCCAGCACTACTCCGCCCTTGCTCTCGTCCTCCTCAACATTGACATGAAAAGAGTTAAGATAGAAATCTATCAGATTAATTTTTTCCTCACTGACACGGCTATTTTT
>JBKGYI010000233.1:0-3012 GCA_046546195.1 bacterium
TTTTCGAGCGGCGCTGACAGGTAATGGGATAAAATTAATTGCCGAGATAAAGCCTTCTTCGCCCTCTCGCGGCCGGTTGACTGAGCTTGAGGCGGTTAAGATTGCCCGGGTTTACCGCCAGGAATCCCCGAGTGCTATTTCAGTGTTAACCGATAAAAAGTATTTCGGGCAATCACTTTCTGTTTTAAAACAGGTGCGCATGGTTGTTGACAAGCCCCTGCTGCGCAAGGATTTTATTATAGACCCTTACCAGGTATATGAATCGGCGGCGGCGGGGGCGGATGCTATTTTACTGATTGCCGCCATTCTGCCGCCGAAAAAATTAATGGAACTGCATGATCTGGCTCTGCAACTTGAGATGGACTCTCTTGTGGAGATTCATTCGGAGTCTGAACTGGAGAGCCTTCCTTTTCAGCCGCCCTTGCTGGGTATTAACAACCGGCGACTTGACGGCGATCTAAGCACCGATCTTGCCGTTACCGAACATCTTGCCGGTCTGGTGGGCTCCGGCACAGTTCTGGTGAGTGAAAGTGGAATCAAAAGATTTGAAGATATCCGGCGGCTTCAGAAACCGGGCAATGTAAATGCGGTGCTTGTCGGAACCTCTTTACTTGAGGACGTGAAAAATACTGCGCAATTGCGCCATAGAATCAGGAATTTAATGTCCCCGTAACCCTGTGAAATTGTCATAATCTCAAAAAATATCCGGGGTTATTCTGCAGCAGCCTCTAAAAACCGGAAAAATGAGCTAATTCCCGCATAATTTGTATGAAAAGGATGAACTGTTTTGTCTGATCCGATACTTGACCCGTTAAATCCCGAGCAGAAAAAAGCCGTTGTTCACGGTGATGGGCCCCTGTTGATTTTAGCCGGGGCCGGCAGTGGGAAAACCCGGGCGATAACCCATCGCATAGCTTATTTAATTCGGGAGCGGGATATACCCCCCTATAAAATACTCGGGGTTACTTTTACCAATAAAGCTGCTGATGAAATGGCTGAGCGAACCCGGGCGCTTGTAGGTAAGGATAATTTGCAGCCGGAGCTGCGCACTTTTCATTCTTTTGGAGTTAATTTTTTGCGCCGTGAAATTGCAAATCTCGACCGCAAACGTAATTTTACAATTTATGATGACATAGATCAGCGTAATGTGATTAAAAGTTGTCTGCAGGATCTGGCAATAAATAGTGATCAGGTGAAACCACGCAGTATAGTTGGAAAAATAAGCCGTTTCAAAGATAGACTCTGGCAGCCGGGAGATTATGAAAGAAAAGCCAGCAAGATTAATAAACAGCTGCTGGCGATTTACCGTCTTTATCAGGAAAAACTTCTGAATAATAACGCCTATGATTTTGGCGACCTGATTGCTGAACCTGTTTATCTGCTTGAAAAAAATCCCGCTGTTCGTGAAAAATGGGAGAAGAGGTATGACTATTTGCTGGTCGATGAGTTTCAGGATACCAACCCCGCCCAGTACCGGCTGGCCAATCTTCTTTCCGCCGGTCACCGTAATATCGCCGTTGTCGGTGATGATGACCAGAGTATATATTCATGGCGCGGGGCAGATATCAGTAATATTCTTGATTTTGAGAAGGATTTTCCGGAAACTAAAACGATCCGGCTGGAGAGAAATTATCGTTCTACCACGCCGATTTTAGATACGGCCTACCGGGTAATAAAAAATAACTCTGCCCGTAAACCAAAAAAATTGTGGACAGATCGTGATGAGGGTCACAAACCGGTCGTGTTCGAGGCCCGCAGTGATTACGATGAGGCCCAGTATGTGGTAGAAACTATTCGGCTGCTCGAAAAAATGCAGGGGATAGCTCCCGGCGATTGTGCGGTCTTTTTTCGCACCAATGCTCAGACTCGTGTCTTTGAAGAGGTGTTCATGCGCGAAAAAATGCCCTATGTAATAGTCAGCGGGGTTGGATTTTATGAGCGCAAAGAAATCAAAGATTTGATGGCCTATTTGACGATGATTGTAAATCCGGCCGATGACCAGGCGGTTCAACGCATAATAAATCGCCCTACCCGTGGTATTGGTAAAAAGACAATGCAGACGTTATTTGAATACGCGGCCGCTGAAAACAAAAGTGCCCTTGTCGCCCTGCCGGAACTTCTTGCCGGTGATGAACTGTCAGGTCGAGCTGCCGGAGCTCTGGGTCGTTTTCACAATCTTTACTGCCGGCTGCGCGAACTTCGCGATAAAACCCCGATCGAAGCCCTGGAAAAACTGCTGGAAATAACGGCCTATATCGAAGAGGAAGTGGATAAAGAAGACGATGCTACCGCTGAAAGTCGGCGTGAAAACATCGATGAATTGCGGCGGGTTGCTTCCAATTTCAGCAAAGAACGGGCCGAACCAACCCTCGATCTTTTTGTTGAAGAGATAACTCTGCTCAGTGATGTGGATACTTTTGACCGCCAGGATTCGCGGGTAAATCTAATGACTCTGCATGCGGCCAAAGGGTTGGAGTTTCCAATTGTTTTCATGTGCGGTCTTGAGGAAGGACTGCTGCCGCATGGTAACAGTGAGCATGACCCGGATCGTCTTGAGGAGGAACGTCGGCTTTGCTACGTTGGTCTCACCCGCGCCCAGGACCGTCTTTATTGTACCTGGAGCCGCCGCCGCTGGATGTACGGTAGTGAACGTTTGAATCATCCCTCCCAGTTTTTAAAAGAAGCGGAACTGATAGAGAAAAAGAAAAAAAAGAAAAAATTGCACCCCTATAAAAAAGAACAGGCGGACAGAAAAAAACGCCGCCGGAGGAAGAAAAGTGTGTTCACTCCCAACCGGCGTAGCCGGTCAAAAAAAGAGATCCCCGATTTTAGCCGGGGCGACGAAGTTAAACACGAAAAGTTTGGTCGGGGAGTGATTGTCAATATCAGCGGCGAATCAACCGCACCGGTTGGTGAGGTCCGTTTTCAGTCTGTCGGTGTAAAACGGCTGGCCCTGTCTTTTGCACGACTTGAAAAAATTTCATAAAATGTTTAACCTTGTAGCAATGAGAT
>JBKGYI010000234.1:0-2996 GCA_046546195.1 bacterium
TTCGGCCCGGATGAGCACTTATCGGGATTATTTCTACGAGTGGCACATTCATAGCTGCCCCGCCTTTTTGCTTTTTAAAGACGGCAAAGAGATCCGGCGAATGGTAAATATTCGTTTCGATAATAATTTCAAAGCACGACTGGAAAATTTTATGGTCGGAGATTTCCTGTTTGACCGAACACATTTCGAATCCGTTGATTCAATAACCTTTTATAATGTCATAAACACCGGACTTTATTATCACCTGATGGTTTTTTTAGAGCCGGGCAACCCGATGAACTGGAAATTAAAGCCCTATCTGGCTGACCTGCGGGACCATTACTCAAGCCAGCTTGAAGTAAATCTGATTAATACAAAAAAAGCACCCTCGTTGTTAAACGATTATGATATTCACCAGTTACCTTCAGCACTCCTTTTTAAAGAAGGAGCTCTGGTAAACCGCTGGATTCCTGCCTACAACCCGGAAAGACTTAAAGAAGAGTGTGTTGAACTTATCACATGAACCCCGGCCGGACAGAACAAAACCTATTTGAGAGTTCGAAAAAATCTTCCAAAAATAATAGCGCCACCACAAACACTCCTCTGGCCCACAGAATGAGGCCCCGGAGTTTTGACGAATTTGTTGGTCAAAAGCAGGCCCTGGGTGCCGACAAACCACTGCGCAAAGCACTGGAAGCGGATCGTTTGACCAGCCTGATTATTTACGGCCCCCCCGGCTGCGGAAAAACAGCACTGGCACATATAATAGCAAACCAGACCAGCGCCGACTTTGAACAGCTAAATGCCGTCCTGGCGGGAAAAGACGATCTACGGGCAGTAATCAAGCGCGCGCGGCAGCGAATAAAAATAAATGGAAAACAAACACTGTTATTCTTTGATGAAATTCACCGTTTCAATAAAGCCCAGCAGGATGCCCTGCTTCCCTCGGTAGAAAATGGTACCCTGACTCTGTTTGGAGCAACAACCCAAAACCCCCATTTTTATCTCAACAACGCCCTGCTCTCCCGCTCTATTTTGGTTGAATTCAAACCGCTTTCCAACCGGGAACTGAGCACACTTTTGCAGCGGGCGCTCACAGATAACAAGCGGGGGATCCGGAGGAAAATAAATCTGTCCGAAAAAGCAAAACAGCATCTGATTGCGGCGGCCAACGGTGACGGACGCAGGTTGCTTACCGGTCTGGAGATTGCGGTGCGCTCAACAGACAGCGAACAGATCGACTTAAAACAGGTGGAGGGCGCTCTGCAAAAAGCGTACGTTGAATACGACCGCGGGGATGACCACCATTATAATTATGCCTCAGCTTTGATAAAAAGTATCCGGGGTTCCGACCCCGATGCGGCAATTTATTACCTGGCCCGCATGCTTAAAGCCGGGGAAGAACCACGTTTTATCGCCCGGCGCCTGATCATCGCCGCTGCCGAAGATATCGGAAACGCCGCCCCCTACGCACTGACCCTGGCAATATCCGCAATGCAGGCGGTGGAATACGTGGGTATGCCTGAAGCACAGATACCGCTTGCCCAGGCGACAACCTACCTGGCCAGCTCACCAAAAAGTAACGCCGCCTATAAAGCAATTAATTCTGCCTGCCAGGTAATAGAAAACGGGCTTAATCTGCAGGTTCCCGAGCACCTGAGAAACGAAGTCTGCTCATCAAATACTGAAAAGGGGAAATCAGCCACTTACAAATATCCCCATGACTATCCAAACCATTACATCGACCAGGACTACCTGGCGGAGAAACACCGTTTCTATGAACCAACAGAACTGGGGCAGGAAGCGCGGTTGAAAAAATATCTTGAGCAAACAATCCGGCGCAACGAAATTTAAAAAAGCTCGACCCCGGCTATTTATATTCTTTATTGCCCTGATAGCAATATTTGTTTCTGCTAGCACACAGACCGGGGCCATTGAGCCAGAGGAGGTATTAAAACCAGCTATTTTCAGAAAAAAGCACGCTCACCACGCCCTGCACTATCCGAACATCCCCTTCCGGACACTGGGGGGCAAACAGTTCTGGGGAGATGTATACATATATGCCGGCTGGCGCATCCAGAGAAATATCTTCACCGGTCATCACCGGCTGCTGGATGACAGCGATATCCGCCGGGCATGGGGAGATTACGCCCACTGTCGGAATATGTTTAACAGATACAAAAAAGAAACCGATATCCAGCCGTTAAGTCGTCATTTGGTTTTAATCATACCCGGAATTTTAAGGTCTAAAGATATGCTGGCAAAAATGGAAAACCGCCTGCAAAAAGAAGGTTTTGAAGCCCGGGCCATCAACTACCCCAGCAGCCGTGGTTCGCTGGCAGATCATACGCGGCAGCTAAAACTGTTAATTTCCCGGCTGGAGGATATCGACAGACTATCTTTCGTCACCCACAGCATGGGCGGGATTATCGTAAGAAAAATATTAGAAAAAAATAACATTAAAAACTTACCTTCTCTTAACCGCCTGGTAATGATTGCCCCACCCAACCAGGGGTCAACGGTAGCCAAAAAACTGGGCTGGCTTTTCCCTTACAAACTTATCACCGGTCAGAGCGGGCAGCAATTAAAACCGGATAAAATAAAGCAGTTGCCGGTTCCGGAACTGGAGTTCGGGATAATCGCCGGCCATACTGACGGAGGATTTAATTTTCGCTTTCTGCTTCCAGAAAAAAACGACGGTACCGTAACAGTTAGCTCAACCCGGTTAAGAGGAGCCCGAGACTTTATCCTGCTCGAAGGTTCACACAACAGCCTGCCCCGGCAGGACAATGTGATAGAAAAAACAATCAATTTTTTAAAATCAGGTTCTTTTAATTAACGGTGAGCAAATTTTAATAAAAAAAAGCCCCCGGCAGACGGGGGCTTTTTTTTCTGACTTTTTGAAGTTCGTTTAAATCGGAACTACGTTTTTAGCAGCCAGACCTTTTTCGGTTTCTTCGAGCTCGAATTCAACCTCCTGGTCTTCATCGAGAGATTTGAAACCCTCTGTCTGGATT
>JBKGYI010000235.1:0-2975 GCA_046546195.1 bacterium
TTTAAAACCGGTTCATGGTTCAAGGTTCAGTGTTCAAGGTTTTGCATTTGCAGTTTCCTCCACTCATCCGCTCCTCAGCGCTTCCGCTCACCGAAGTCCCCTTTTCTTCTTAGCCTTTCCTCCGTGTGATTTGCATGGTGCGGGGAGCGGTTACTGGATTCGGCGCGTTACTTTGCTGCAGGCATCTTTGCGGTGGGCGACCAGCAGAACTTTGATTGTTTTTTTCTCTTTGTCGATTCGATAGACCACCCGGTAATCCCCTACCCTGTATTTCCATAATCCTTTCAGGGTCCCTCGCAGAGGTTTTCCGAAATATTCCGGTTTTGTAACCAGACGGTTTCTCAGTCGTTTTTTTATCCGTTTGCCGACCGGAGGATCCAGGTGGGCCAGATCCTGCTTGACGCGCGGGTGGACTTTTATCTCATAGCTCATCGAGACTTAGCCACTGTTCGGGCTCTTCGGCCGCTCTTTTTTCAGACATCTCGGCCAATCCAATGTCCTCAAAGAGCTCAAGTCCGACATCCATAAAATCCTCTACCAACCCTGCCATCGAGCAGCCTTTCTCTTCGGCCAGCGTCTTAAGAAGTTCATACTTTTCTTCCGACAGGGAAAGATTAATCCGTTTCGCTGGTTCAACCATAATTATCACCTGATAACAATGTAACACATCTGTAACAGATAATCCAAAAAACCATCTAAAAAAATATGCGTCAGAAAATCAAATGGCATTATTAGACTGGATTTTCCGGATGGCTTTATCAAGAACAGCTTCTAATTCGGGTTGTGGCATAGTTGAGGAAACAGTTCCGGATTGATGTAAATGATGAGGGTGACTTTCCAGTTCTGGATGGTGAGGCGCATTATCAGAGCGAAAAACTAATTCTCCTTCAAAATCCTGAAAATGATACCGATAGGAATCTATTTTTTGAACTCCCCGTTCTACAACAACGTATTCAAAAAGATGAAGTTCAAATCCCCTGCGAAATTCTACAGAACCTTTCCAGAAGCCGCGACTAACATCAACGACAGTGAAATTATATTGAAAATTAATTGCCAGAGGGCATTTAGAAAGAAGCCCCTCAACTCTTTGAAAATAGCCACGAATCAACTGGCTTTCTCCAGTGTTTTTACTTTTTCTTCCCAGTGCTTCACACTTTTATACAGGGCACGCCATTCGAAAAAATCTTCAGAGTCTTCCAGTTCTCCTCTGTCAAATTGATCAACAAACGCTTCGGTGTCCATTTTATACTCTTTTTCATAACTTTTTATTTTACGGCGGAAACGTTCCAGTAAATAATGCCCTTCCCTCTGTTCTTTCTGTATAGCCGAAGATACCGCCGCTTCTACATCAGGATTTTCCATTGTTTTCACCTCGTTTATAGTTCACCGTATGGATTCGGGAAATTATTTGAAATTGACTCTTTTTATAAATATAACACAAACCCAACAGTTTTTCAGCTTCTCCATTCAATTGTCGGACATTCTTGCTTACCTCAATCCGTGTAATTGGCGGGGCGCAGGGTGCTGGGAGCTTTAAAACCGGTTCAATGTTCAGTGTTCAAAGTTTTGCCGTTGACTTCTCGCCCCTTCCCCAGCTCTCCCTTTCTCCCCTTCTTAGCTTTTCATCCGCTCATCCACTCCTCAGCGCTTCCGCTCACCAAAGTCCCCCTTATATTAGCTTCTCACCCGCTCATCGAAGCCGTTACCCGGTTACTCTGATATGGCGGAACCATATTCTTTCTCTAAAACATCACGCCGCTGATTGATTCCATACAATATTGGTTCCAGAATTATATCTGGAACAGTATCGACCGACTGGTGTTTAATAGAATTCACTGCCTTATCAAGAAGGTGAAAAATTCCCTGCAGAATCTGATCTATTTCATCAATGAATAAAAGAGTCTGTGCTTCCAGTGAACGATTTGACCGCGGATGAACAGGGCCTGATCCTCACGAATCCAGGCGCTGACCCGCAATTTTTCAAGACACTGTTCGACCAGACGTTCCCCTTCCTCTGTACGTTCGTATTTTTGAGTGTGAGGCCGGCCCAGAATTTGACAGTAATCTTCCTGGTGAATCCGGTGGATACTTTTGTTTTCCCGGTTGATCCGGCGATCGAAACGCTCGATAACCAGCACTGTCTGCTCGCCGAATGTTTCCAGGCTGACATCTGCTACCGGCAATCCAAGCTGGCGGGCAAATTTCAGACTAATCCACTCATTTTCAACCGTGTGGTCAATATACGGATCCTTAATCTGAGGTTTAAAAATATGCGATGTCGGAGTGCTTCCCAGAGGGCGCAGCCACTGATCTTCCCAGCGTAGGAACGCAGTTTTTGCCTGCTGACCGGCCAGACTGAACCGCACCGGCCGGTCCTGTTCGACCCCAAGTGGAATGTATTCGAGTTTGTTTAGAATATCCCGGATCTCCTCGTCATCAACCGGTTCAACCCCCCCAACACACCCCTCATAGTACCGCAATTCCGGAATTGCGGTACTATGAGGGGTGTTGTTTTTTTTGTGGTAGCTGGTTTTTTATGTTTTCTATTTTTCGGGCTAAATCTTCGGGGAAATTTAGCTCGGCGCAGATAGAAAGCTCGCGGGGGCAACAATAGCTTTAAAGGCGGAGGGAAGAGCAGATTTGATGAGTTACGCGGGATTATCTTGAGGCGCTACTTTATTTCTCCTGCGGTTCGTTTTTCAAATAGCGGAGATCCTGCTGGTCTTTGGGGCGGGCTACGAGTTCGTAATCAAGAGCTCCCAATAAATCCAGTGCAGTGTTCAGACCTACCCCCTGGCGGGCATTCTCAATTCGAGATATAGTCTCCCGGGCGATTCCAGTTCGATCTTCCAGATCCTGTTGCGACAACCCGTGTTTTTTACGCGCCCTCCGCACGGCATGACCAAGCTGCTCGTCCATTCATATCTGCACAAAAACCACCTCCACAAGATACTATAGTATGACACATAAATCAC
>JBKGYI010000236.1:0-2966 GCA_046546195.1 bacterium
TTGCCCGGCTTGACCGGGCAATCCAGAGGTTTTACGGTTTTGACTTTTACAATAACAAAAGGTTTTCCTCTGTGTCCCTCTGTGTGATTGGCGGGGAGCAGGGCGCTTGGAGCAGGGAGCTTTATACCTGGTTCATGGTTCAAAGATTTGTGTTCAAGGTTTTATGGTTTTGATTTTAACAATAATTAAATGCTGTTGCCTTAATCCGTGGTTCCAGCATTTGAAGTTACAGTCGACTTTGAATTTGCTTTTACTCCAAGCTCCCCGCGCCACGCTCCCTGCTAATTACCTTTGACATTGCCTCCGCAGTTTCCTCCACTCATCCGCTCACCGAAGCCCTCCGCTCTTCCGCTCCTCGAAGCCCCACGGATGTGTAAGAGCAGCTTTGACCGGGCAATCCAATTTTATATTTTGGTTTTTGAGAGTTTAAGCTTGTAACCAAAAAAATAGCGGTATTTTACTCGGCTACTCGCCGGCGCAGGTCCCAGGAAGGTATTTCGAGTTCTTTTCGGTATTTGGAGACGGTGCGCCGACCTATTTTTATCCCTTCCGATTCCAGTTTTTCCATTATTTCACGATCACTTAATGGCGCCGATTTGTCTTCGTTTTCAACTATCTCAGTCAGTAAAGATTTAACCACCGTGGTTGCCACCTCGCCGCCGTCCCGGGTTTTCAAGGCTGGCGAAAAGAAAAATTTCAAACTATACAAACCACGGCGGGTCTGGACAAATTTATTTCTGACCGCCCTGCTGACTGTTGATTCATGCATACCAATATCATTTGCAATATCTTTCAGGATAAGCGGTTTTAAACCCCGGACACCTTTTTTGAAAAAATCTTTCTGATGTTCAACTATGCTTTCAACAACTTTATACATCGTTTGCTGACGCTGATAAATACAGTTTAAAACCCAGAGTGCGCCGCTTAATTTTTCTTTTACATATTCCTGAAGTTTGGGATCGTCACTCTCAAGCATCGCCCGGTAGCGCGAATTGATCCGCAGCGGCGGCAGCTCGTTATCGTTTAAAACTACCGCAAATTCGCCATCAAGTTCACGAACTACAATATCGGGATATATGTACTGACGATTTGCTTGTTCATAAACCCGCCCGGGACGCGGCTCAAGCTGGTGAACGATATCAGCTACTTCCTGAACGTCCGCCGGGGATGTTCCTACTTCAGAAGCTATCTTTTTAAAAGATCTTTTTTGCAACTCTTCCAGGTGCTCACCAATTATCTTTTCTGTTTTTTCAGGCAGGTCAATTTCCATATCAGCAAGTTGAAGCAAAATTACCTCCTCAAGACTGCGCCCACCCACTCCAGGGGGATCCAGTTCCTGAACCGTTTTTAAAATCTGCTGCGCTTCCTGATCTGAAATATTATTTTCCCGGGCAAATTCTTCAAGATCGACATCCATATAGCCCTCTTCATCTATGCATGATATTAAATATTCGGCCTGCTCAAGCTTTCGGTCCGGCAATTCAAGCAGTTGGACCTGCCAGCGCAGAGCATCCTGCAGAGATTCGCTTTGTTCAGCCATCGATCGAAACTGTTTTTCGGGGCTATAATCAGAATAATCACTCTGGCGGTGACGGAAATAATAATAATCCTCCCCACGATTAAGCAATTCGTCCCAGTTAACCTCGTCGGCGGGCGGTTCCTCAATTTCTACCTCAGCAGCAGAATCAGTTTCTACGTTTTCTTTCATCTCCAGCAGCGGATTTTCCTGCATCTGTTTGGTAAGCCACTGAGCAACATCCTGAAGGGGCTGCTGGAGAAGTTTTATCGCCTGTTGATGTTTTTGCGAAACAATGAGACGCTGTTTTTGCTGCTGCGTCTGGCGCTGGGATGCGATCTGTTCGAATCTAAAAGCTGGCATTTATATATCCACCTCAATAGCTAAAAGATTTTCCCAGATAAACCTTGCGTGCTTCGGGGTTATCAACCAGGGAACGGGCATCACCGGAAGCCAGGATCTTTCCCTCGTTCATAATATAGGAGCGATCAGTGATCGCAAGTGTTTCTCTTACATTGTGATCAGTAATCAAAACCCCGATCCCCCGCTCTTTTAGCAATCTGACCAGTCCCTGAATTTCCTCGACCGCTATCGGATCAACCCCCGCGAACGGTTCATCCAGAAGTAAAAAGTCGGGGTCGGGAATCAAGGCCCGGGCCATCTCAACCCGGCGGCGCTCTCCGCCGGACAAAGAGCGGCCGGCAGTATGTTCGACATGGCCAAGGTCAAAATCTTCCAGCAGCTTTTCAATCTGACTGTCAATCTTATCCCTGTTTTTTTCAACAAGTTCAAGAATAGCCTGAAAATTTTGACGGACAGTAAGATTTCTGAACACCGACGGTTCCTGAGGTAAATAACCAAGTCCTTTTCCCGCACGGCGATAAAGGGGCAGCGCAGTTACATCCTCACCGTTAAGAATGACCCGACCGCTATCAGGACGGACAAGACCGATCACCATCAAAAACGTCGTCGTTTTACCAGCCCCATTAGGACCAAGCAAACCAACAATCTCACCACCATGTATCTCAATATTAACCCCGTCAACAACCTGACGGCCGGCATATTTTTTTACAAGTTTGTGCGTAATCAGTTCAGTAGTCACTGGTTCTCGTCTTCACTTTCCCGGCTTAAAAGCGCCTTAATATTACCCTGCATCCGCAGCTTTTCGCTGGCCAGATCAATCCACATCCAGTCAGCATAAAATTCACCCTGGTCGTCTTTTATATAGGCCTCTTCCTCAAGAATAAGAGTATCGGCTCCTACTGTGTATTCTGCTCGTTGACCGCGGGCGAAAAGATTATCCCTTATTATTTTAACATTCCCGTAAGCCTCAATATACTTGATTGTGTCACCGTCATCCTCATAATAAACTTCCATCCGCCGGGCGCTGATTTCTCCCGTGTCATCCCGAACCACGACATTCCCCGTAAAAACAGCTTTCCCTTCCCTG
>JBKGYI010000237.1:0-2955 GCA_046546195.1 bacterium
TCTCGCTGCTCTTACACATCCGTGTGTCCGCAGCATTAGCACATCCGTGTGCGTCAAGTCGGGCAATGACGGGCTATTGGAGGGTTTTGAAGTAAATTTTCCCAGCTATTTAGTTCTTCTTCGGGATTTTCACAGATCTGATTTATCCAGAAACAGAATTTTTTCCACCCCGGTGAAGTTTTTTTGCCCATGCGTGCTTTTCCAAGAAGTGTGGCCTGTTTTTTCAACCAGAATTCAAGGATATCAGGATTAATTTTTTCAAAGGTTACTCTGCCCCCCGATTTTTGGGGGCGGGGTAATTGTTTTGTTCCCTGCCACCAGCGGGGCCGCGGCGGCGGAATAAACAACCTGTTTTTATTGACCGCCTGCATATTAAGCCATTCACGTTCGTCTTTCAGGCGGGGATTTTCCTGCTGGCCCATATTTTTTTCAAGGTGCTGCCAGTTTAAAAATAACCCGGGCAGGCTATCAAAACGGCTGCACCTGGTGACAAGTTTATCCTCCCGGTGGGTGCCGCGGGCATAATACCGGTTGCCGGAAACCTCCATATCGCCGCCCAGCAAAAACACTGGTTGTTCGGTTGAATTGAGCAGATAATCGAGCACAGTTACAGTTACCGAGCCCGCCGAAACGCCTCGAGGTAAAAAAGGTGCGCTGAGCATCCATTCGGTTAACGGGGATTGCAGGGCAAGGAGTGAGAAGGAGAAGTGGTTATTTCCAATTATTTCCGGTTTTACAAACGGGCTGAGGAGAAGATGGTTTACTTTGCTGTAAAAAATGTCCTCGGCGATAACGTCCCGGGCATCCATTGCCACGTGGATATCGACATTGATACGGTGTTTTTTCAGGATTGGTCCGGCAGTGTTAACACAGATAATAAAAAGGTCTTCGGTGTTTTTTTTCAACCAGCTTAACTGTTTATCGAGTGAAGGACCGGCGGCAACTACGGCTACCGGATTGATATTTTCCGGGAAAATTATTTTTTCAGAATGTGAGATATGTTTAAAGTTTTCACGTAGATTGGTTAACCAGACGGAACCCTGTTCGCGCAGAGTGTTTAAGTTTACGCTGTAATACTGACGCAGTCGCCGGATAGCAGTGGTTGCTTTCTTGAAAAAGACGCTATTTTTTTTTTGATAATCAGGCCAGCCAACCAGGGTGAAACAGTCAAACTCTTCAAGGGGGATAAAATCACCAAGTTCGGGTAAAATCTCTTTATGGCCGGGTTCGATTAACTCAAATTTTTTAAAATTTTCGGGTGACCAGATACCTTTTTTAGCGCCTTCGCGCAGCAATTCGGGGTAAGGTTCGAAAAGGAGAACCTCGCTGTTCTCAAATTTTTCCGCCAGTTTATTTAAAACATATCCAAGTCCGGCTCCTAAAACTATGAATTTTCTGTGTTCTGTTTTTTGGGAGGGGATTAATTTTTCGGCTTCTGTTTCGGGATTGTAAGCGGAATGGATGCGGCCGGCATTTTTGTAGTTGGGAACGTAGTAACCTTTTCTGCGGGCTTTTTTTAACATTGTTCAGGAAAGCATAATAATTTCTGTCAAATCAGGAGCGATTAAACAGCGGGAATGTTTATAGGACACTCTGTTCCCCGGACTCCTCTTCTTCAGGCCAGATACCGCGGTTGGTCATTTCGTTGCGAATGATTCTTTGTTCGGCGCGGTCGTATTCTTCCCAGAACTCCGCAAGTTCTCTTTCGAGGTCATCATCGGAAGCCTGCCGGGCGATCAGGTGAAGATTATTTAAGGTGGGCATTACCCCATAAGCCGCGCTGGCAGTCTCAGGTGCCTGATTTTTAGGGGAAGATTTTTGTTTGGTGTTTATGTTTTTTGGTTCAGAGGGGGCGACTGGTTTTGCTGGCGGAGCCTGTGTGAACAACGATTGCAGCGCCTCGACTTCGCCTGCTTTTACCCAGTCTTCGCTTCCGGCCGGACAGACCAGGGTTGATTCTGAAATTAGTTCTTTGAGTTGCGCAAGTTCATAAGGTCCTTTCACCTCATCATCCAGGTAAACGTACCACTGGTTCATTTATATACCCCCAGGTCGCGGCGGTTTAACACGCGGATATCTTTACCGTCGAGGAACATAAAAATTGTACCGTCTTCATCAGTCCGGTGGATTTCGGAACCGACCTCTTTTAAGCGGTTAACCACTTCATCGGTCGGGTGGCCGAAGGTGTTGTAGGAGCCAACCTGAAAGACAGAATGTTTGGGTCGGGTAAACTCAACCCAGGGAATGGAAGTGGAAGTGCGGCTGCCGTGGTGTGAAACCTTCAGGACATCCACGTTAAGTTGATCGCCCCATTTTTCAATCATTTTTGTCTCAGCTTCTCCGTGGGCGTCGCCGGTAAGCAGGATGGAGTTTTCACCGTAATAAATGAGGATAACAATACTGCTGTTGTTAATATCATCGGTGGCATGGGGATCCATGTGGAGAACCCAGGCGCTGACTCCGGCACCGAGGTCGATTTCCCGGCCTATTTTTAGGGTTCCTCCCGCCTCATCGGATACCTTCAGGGGAACCCCGGTTTTTTCTATAGCGTTTAACAGATCTTCTTTTGAAGTTGAAGGATGGTCTGCGCCGGGGATCCAGGTCTCATCAACCGGGATATTTTCGAGTATGTCGTTGGCGGCGCCGATGTGGTCACTGTGCGGGTGAGTGCCGATCAGGTAGTCAAGTTTTTCAATTTTATTGCTGGCCAGGAAGGGAAGAATAAGCTTATTGGCCGCATCCACTTTGCGGGCGTATTCATAATCAGGATTACTACCTTCCCCGGTATCGATCAGCATGTTTTTTTGCTCGGGGGACTGGATAAAAATAGCGTCCCCCTGGCCGATATCAAGGAAGACGATAGCCAGTTCGTGTGGTTTTCTTTCGGTAAGCAGCATACCCGGTTGAACCTGCTGGCCTCCGGACATTTCCGGGGCGGTTTGTACTGCGGCCTCG
>JBKGYI010000238.1:0-2938 GCA_046546195.1 bacterium
TCCGCTATCCATGGGAGGCATCAATTCCCGCCCGACAAAATTAACCGAAATAACTACTATGAACACGGTCAGAATCAGCAGTGAAAACAGAAACTTTTTCTTGTGACGCAACCCGGCTTTTGAAAGCGCAAGGTAATAGTTCTGCAGCGGGTATGCTACTTTTTCATAGCCGGATTCAATTGTCTTTTCGAACCGGTTTCTCTGTCTGTTTGGTTTGAGCCAGTTTTTTAAAACCAGCGGCACGACTGCTGCGGCCGCCAGCCAGGAGGCAAAAAGGGTCGCGGAGATAACCACCGAAAGCGGCCGTAATACCTGCTGGGGGTATCCGCCGATAAACATTATCGGCAGCAGAACGATTACGGTTGTCATCATCCCGGCAAAAATATCAACTGCCACCTCGCCGGCGCCGGTCTTAACAGCCTCCCCCAGGCTAATTTCGCCGCTGTCGAAATGGCGCATTATATTTTCCACTACAATGACGGCGGCATCGACGACCATTCCGGTGGAGATGATTAATCCCGACAGGGTAACCATGTCTAAAGTCCAGGGAGTAAAATTCAAGAGTGACAGGGAAGCGAAAAATGAAAGCGGAATCGCGACCGCCATCACCAGCGATGGACGCCATTCGGCAAGAAAGAAAAATACCACAATGCAGGTCATGATAACGGCGCTTACCAGTGACCAGTTCATCCCTCGAATATTAACGTTGATTATCGGTGCCTGATCGGCGGTTATTTCAAAATTTATATCGCCAAACTGGCGGCGCAGTTCTTCTATTTTATTTTTGCTGTTCTCGATGGTTGTTACCGCTGCGTCGTCTTCCCCCCGGAGGATGTTAAGTGCAATTGCCCGTTTTCCGTTGCCCCGGTAAAATGACCTGTTTTCGTCGTGTCCGTAGTTAATCTCGGCCAGATCAGAAATCCGGATCAAACTGGAGTCCCGGCGGGCAATCACAGTATTTTTCACATCTTCCAGGTTACGAAAGACGCGTTCCGATTTGATTATGTATTCCCTGCCGTTGGAATTTATATAGCCGCCGGGCAGACTGATATTTTCCGCGGCCAGGGCACTTAAAATCTCCGGCAGTGACAGGTTGTAGCTCTCCAGATTCTGCCTGCTGATGGCGATACTGACCTCCGGTTCGAAACCGCCAAATACTTCTACTTCGTTTACTCCTTCTACATTGAGCAGCAGGTTACGGATATCATTTGCGGCAAGCAGTTTTATATCCCGCAGATTTTTTATTGAATTTTCAGCAGGGGAGAGGGCGACGGTCATTACCGGGCTGGTTACGTTTGTTATCCGGTGTATCTGCGGCGCCCGGGAGCCGTCGGGAAGTTGTCCGCGGATTCTTTCAAGTATATTTGTAATCTCGGTGGCTGCAGCCTCGCTATTGCGGTCGTAGTCGAACTCGAGGCTGATAGAGGAGACTTCATCGCGACTGATTGAGGAGATCTCTTTTAATCGTCGTGCCGATTGAAGTTCCGGTTCCAGAAGCCGGGTGATGTTATTCTCCACTTCCTGTCTTGAGGCGCCGGGCCAGGAGGTGATAACAACCACCTGGGGAGGGACGGTATCAGGGAAAAGATCGGTGGGCATGAAAAACAGAGCGTAAAGTCCGGTCAGGCTGACCGCGGCGCAAATGATCAGGATCAGGTGCGGGTTTTTTAAGGAACTATCTGTCAGTTTCATCTTTTATCTGTTCGTTAAAAATAAGCGCCGGCTGGCCGTCAAAATGGCGCTGCAGTTCCAGAAATGCTCCGGAGGCGATTAGCTGACCGCTTTCAAGCCCGGACTTCACGGCTGTATTTTTTCCGTCTGAGATTCCCGTTTCTATTTTTTGGCGTTTCAGCCGGCCGTCGCTGATCAGATAGACGTATGATTCGTTATTGCGGCGAATAATTGTTGATTCTGGGATGACTGAGGTGGAGTATTTTTGGTCGGCCAGAACCCTGACCAGCAGGGTGTGACCACTTTTAATCGCTCCGGGTAGTTTTTTTAAGTTGATCTCCGCCCGACCCATTGCCTGCGCGGAGAGTGCGGGGAATACTTTGCTGATTGTGGCGTAACCGGTCCTTTTTTCGCTGAAATTAATTATTACCGGAGTTTGTTCTGTTATTTTCTTCGAGTCTTCCTGGGGGTAATGGAAAACAATTTTATAACCTTCGGCAGAATCGATGTTAAAAAGAGGTTTGCCCGGGGAGGCCAGGTCCCCTTCCTCAACGTGGATCCGTTCAACGGTCCCGCTGTCCTGGGCTTTGATCTGTGTGTACTCGCTTACCAGGCGTGCTTTTTCTTTCTCGGAACCAGCCGCCTCGATCTCGTTTTTCAGGCGATTGATTCGGGCCTGAAGCCCCCGGTGGTTTTCCAGCGCCCGGGTTGCTTCTGTTTCAATCTTTTCGAGCTGACTGCGGGCAACCAGCCCTTTTTTAAACAGTGTCCGGTAGCGTTCCAGTTCATTTTCCTGGTAATTTTTATCTGCCGCGGCAGAGTTTAACTGCGTCTGGAGGGAATTTAATTCCTGCTCCAGCGCTTCCACCCGGGCCCTGGCCGCCTGGTTGCCGGTCTCCAGTTCACGGTCATCAAGTGCGGCCAGCAGAGTATCTTTTTCCACCAGGTCACCTTCGTCAACGTAAATTTTTTCTACCCGGGCCTGAACCTGGCCGGAGATTACGCTTCGCGCCACGGGCTGCACTGTGGCAATATAATCCCGGCCGGCAACAACTGTGTCACTTCTGACCTCGACGGCGTAAACAGAAACCGCTTTTGCCGGGGGACTGGGAATCGAAGCGGTAAAATAGATACGCAGCACGGCCAGCCCGATAAGAAGAGCGATAGTCAGCACAGTTAGAACCAGATATAGATAACCATGTTTTCTTGAAACCATTTCAGACCCCAACTTTCGGTTGATTTATTATGTTAGTTAGTATAAACTAAC
>JBKGYI010000239.1:0-2892 GCA_046546195.1 bacterium
AACAGGTTGACGGTGAGTTTCAGATTATCACCGGAGTCGATGAGTTTACCAGGGTGAAAAAAACAATAGAAGAAGCCGGGATCGAGATTGAAAATGCCGAAGTAACACAGATCCCCCAGACAACAGTTCCCGTCGATGAAAAAGACAGTAAAAAGGTTCTGGATCTTCTGGAAACACTTGATGATCACGATGATGTCCAGCAGGTCTACAGCAACTTCGAAATGGATGAGCAGGCAGCAAAAAGAGCAGAAGCAATGTCAACTTGAGGCGAGGATAAAATTCAAGTTATCCTGGGAATTGATCCGGGCCTGGCTACTACCGGTTACGGAATTATAGAGGTTGATGAAACAGATAATAACCCGGTGATGATGAGTTGCGGCGTTATAAAAACACCGCCGGAAACAGAGTTTTGCCAGAGGCTGAAAATAATTTATCAATCGGTTAACAGGCTGATTGAAAAGTTCGAACCCGATGCAATAGCGGTTGAAAAGCTTTATTTTAGCAAAAATATTAAAACCGCTTTTCCAGTTGCCCAGGCGCGCGGGGTAATACTCCTGGCTGCCAGTAATTCCGGGGTCACAGTGGATGAATACAGTCCGCTGCAGATAAAAAAAACGATTACCGGTTCAGGAAAAGCCGATAAAAAAGCAATGCAGAAAATGGTTACAGAGGAGCTTGAACTACCGGGAATTCCAAAACCGGATGATGCAGCCGATGGATTGGCTATAGCAATCTGCCATGTTATCCTAAATAGATTTAACGCACGTTTACCGGATGATTGATAAAAACAAATAACCGGCAAAAAAATCAGGGTTGGTGGTTTTAAGATGAGTGATGTTATGGAAGTTTCAACAAAAACAGAAGGTAAAACACAGTATCGGATTGTAGGGAAAAACCTGCTGCGCAAGGAAGGGATCCCCAAGGTAACAGGGGAAGCAAAATATATAGACGATATCCCGGTTGAAAACTGTCTTTACGGGCGGACAATTCGCTCGCCGGAACCACGCGGAAAAATAAAAGATATTAAATTCAAGCAGGGGATCCCCTGGGACGAGTTTGTAATAGTTAGGCCCGAGGATATTCCCGGCGAAAACATTGTTCAGCTCATTCACAATGAGATGCCGTATCTTGCCGAAGACGAGGTCAAATACAGGGGCGAGCCGGTCGCCTTAATCGCCCACAAGGATGAACTGCTGGTCGATAAAGCTGTTGATTATGTGGAGGTTGTTTTAGAAACCAATGGTATGGCGACGATGTTTACAATTGATGAAGCTTTGGAAAGCGATGATGTCCAGTATAAAGGTGGATTAAATACTGATGAGGATAATATTTTATGTGCTTTTGAAATAAAAGACGGGGACATGGAGAAAGGCTGGCAGGAAGCGGATGTAATCGTGGAGGACACCTATCAAACCGCCGCTCAGGAACACCTGTATATCGAGCCTAACGGTGTAATCGCCAAAGCGGTGCCCGGTAAAAGTCTTACTGTTGATGGTTCGATGCAGTGTCCTTACTACGTTCAAAAAGCGATGATGGCACTTTTTGAGCTGGAACCGGAAAATGTGCGTATAGTCCAGACGGAAACCGGCGGGGCTTTTGGAGGCAAAGAGGATTTCCCCAGCATGTTAGCCGGCCACGCGGGTCTGCTTTCCTGGAAGGCAGACGGCAAACCGGTAAAAATGATCTACAGCCGGGAAGAGGATATGCTGGCGACAACCAAGCGACACCCCTCACAAACAGTTTTGAAAGCAGGATTTAAAAACGACGGAACTCTTGTCGCCCTCGATATAGATTTTATCCTTGACGGCGGAGCCTATCCGACCCTGACTTCAACAGTCTTATCGCGGGGAATTCTGCACTCCTTCGGCCCATACCGCTGTGAAAATGTTGATTTAAGGGCCCGGGCAACGATGACCAACTCAACCCCCTACGGAGCTTTCCGGGGGTTTGGCGCTCCACAATCTATTTTCGCAATGGAATTGAACCTGAACAAAGCGGCTGAAGAGCTGGGGATAGATCCTGCCGAACTGCGGCGTAAGAACTTTCTGAAAAAAGGAGACCGGATGCCCACCGGTCAGGAGATAAAAGAAGATATCGACCTGGAGCGTTTGCTGGATCAAGCGCTGAAAAACAGCGATTACTGGAATAAACTCCAAGAACATAAAAAATTCAATCATGAAAACAGTTCCAAAAAAAGAGGGATGGGCTTATCCGTCTTTTTCCACGGCAGTGGTTTTACCGGCAGCGGTGAGGAGACACTCGCCTCAAAACTTGCTGTGCGCCTGACTGCTGAAGATCAACTGGAAATACTTACTTCTAACGTGGAATTCGGCCAGGGGATCCATACCGGATTTCCCCAGATCGCCGCTGAAACCTGCAATATACCGGTTGACTGGGTTACAGTCCATCAGCCGGATACATCGAAAGTTCCCGACAGCGGGCCAACAGTAGCTTCGCGCTCAACTTATATAGTCGGAAATCTGATTCAGCTTGCCTGCGAGCATTTATGCGAGCGGCTACAGGAAAAAACAGATTTGCCCGTCGATTTTGATGAAAAAGATTTCAAAATAGCCGCCAAGCGTTACCTGGCCGAGTTCGGGGATCTGGTATCCGAGGTTCAATATTCCGAACCGCCCGATGTTCGCTGGGATGACGAAAAATACCGGGGCGAAGCCTACAGCGGTTATGCCTGGAGCTGTAACGTTTTTGAGGTGGAGGTTGACCTTGTCGATTATCGAACCCGGGTTCTGGACATTATTTCTGTTGTCGAGTGTGGCCAGGTGATCAATCCAAACATGGCCGCCGGACAGATTGAAGGTGGAATTGGCCAGGCGGTTGGTTATGCCCTGTATGAGTATCCGATAATGGATGATGGAGCAATGCAGAACAACC
>JBKGYI010000240.1:0-2883 GCA_046546195.1 bacterium
GGCTATTTTTGGCTCCTATCTTGCGGTTTTGCTTCCTTTCACTCCGGCTGCTGAAACCAGGGCATTGTGCCGGCGGATCAAAGAAAACTTTCATCTGGCCAGTTTTAATATCTGGCAATATCCGACTGATTTTGAAAATATTTACGAACTAAAGGTAAAAGTTGAAAAAAGATTATGAATTCACTAAAACTCCTGACTCCTGCCAAAACAAGAATCAGGAGAATTGGACCATTGAACTGGATCGCCGGGTCAGGCCCGGCGATGACGGGCTTTTCAGAGTGGACTCGGGTTATGAATTTTAGGGAGACTAACTTATGGAAAAATTAGTGGATATAAACGGTAATATACGGGAATATAGTTTGATTAAATCCCTGCCGGAAAAGCTGGAAGACGCTACTAATTTTAATGATATTCTGCTGAGGCTGGCTTCTATATTACGGGCAAAAAAACTTGGGTATGAAATTAAATATTCCTCGCCCGATGGGCTTGATTTTAAACTGCGCAGTGACAAAAAATTAAAAAGCGAAGAACAATCGCGGGAATTCACTCTGGCCTGTTCGGCGGAAAAAGTTTTTCTTCGCGTGGAAAAAATAGACCCCGCAATACTCGATGGTCTGCAGGAAGAACTTAAAATCTTAGCTGATTATTTTCATAAGAAATCCGGTAATATCTGGCTGGAACCGGAACTTAATATATTACGGGGAGAAGCATTTGAGGCAGAATTAAAAAAAGAGTTCCAGCACTGGCTCAGATACGAGGAACCATTCGCACTGGTAATACTGCAGATCCCGGAAAATATTGCCTGGCAACCGGTTGGTAAAGAATTAAAACATTACGCAAAGACCGGCGACATCGTGGGATTTATAAATGAAAATAAACTTGCCGCGTTTTTTCCGGAATCCGGCGGAAAATTAAGCACTTTAAATAAATTGGTTGAGCGTTTAAACGAAAAATACGGTGACACAAAATTAGAAGTCAAGGTATACCGCATACCGGAAGATTTTAATAACTGGGAAGAAATTGAAAATAAACTTGTTTAATAATCAGGAGAGTGATTTTGTTGGCTAAGGATTTTAACATTAAGAGGGTTAATTTTACAGATTTGAAAAAAGCAGACCGAAAACAACTTGAGAATTTTGCCAGAAAACAGGAAATAAAAGACGTTGAAGGCATCGAAAAGATGCAACTTATTTATGAAATTCTGCGTAAAAAAGCCCACGCTCACGGCAATCGTTTTGGAAGTGGAGTTCTTGAGATTTTACCGGACGGATTCGGTTTTTTAAGAAAACCCGAGCAAAGTTATGTGCCGGGGGAGAAAGACATATATATTTCTCCTTCCCAGGTGAAAAGATTTTCTCTGAAAATGGGGGATACTGTTACCGGCCAGATTCGGCCGCCAAAAAACAGCGAACGTTTTTACGCTCTTTTGCGCGTGGAAGCGGTAAATGAAGCCGACCCGGAACTGGCGGCGAAAAGAACTGATTTTGATAAGTTGACTCCGCTTTACCCGGAGGAAAGACTGCAGCTTGAAACCACTCCCGAGGAGGTTTCGATGCGCATAGTCGATCTGTTTACTCCGGTCGGCAAAGGTCAGCGGGGATTGATTGTTTCGCCGCCGCGCACCGGTAAGACTGTCCTGATGCAAAAAGCGGCAAATAGTATCCATGAAAACCATCCCGATTGCTACATCATAATTCTTCTTATCGATGAAAGACCGGAAGAGGTCACTGATATGGAACGTAACGTTGGTGCGGCCGAGGTAATCTCTTCGACTTTTGATGAGACTGCCGAACGTCATACCAGGGTGGCGGAGATGGTAATTGAAAAAGCAAAAAGACTTGTCGAGTGCGAACGCGATGTTGTTATCTTTCTCGATAGTATTACCCGGCTGGCCCGCGCTTATAACCTGACTGTTCCCACCAGCGGTAAGGTTCTGTCTGGTGGTGTTGATTCCAACGCCCTGCATAAACCAAAAAGATTTTTCGGAGCCGCTCGCAATATAGAAAATGGCGGCAGCCTTACCATCCTGGCTACCGCGCTTATTGAAACCGGCAGCCGTATGGATGACGTTATCTTTGAAGAATTTAAAGGTACCGGTAATATGGAAATTAATCTAGTCAGAGAACTGGCAAACAAACGCATCTACCCGGCTATCGACCTCAACAGGTCCGGAACCCGCAAGGAAGAGCTTCTGCTGCCGGAAGATGAACTGCGCAAGGTTTATCTTCTGCGCAAAGCGCTAAGCCAGCTTCAGTGCAGTGACAGCATGGAAATGGTGCTGGAGAAGATGTATGAGAGTAAAAGTAACAAAGAATTTTTGCAGATGATCAACAGTAACGGCAGTTAGGGCTAAATTACGCGGTTTAATATTTCCAGGTTGGTTTTTTCCCGGCGTTGAAAACTAAGTCCACTTGCTTCGTAATGGTGGCGAACTCTAACCACCTTCAGATTAATCCAGGCATCATTACAGCGCACCAGGGGGCCCGCGGGACTTGTGATTATTGAACCTGTTTTTTTGTCTTCCCGGTGTTCACTTCGCTCTATTTCATATATTTCCAGCCGGCGGCCGCCAAAAGTACAGTAAGCCCCAAAAAAGGGGTTGGCGGCTCTGACATGGGCTTCTATGTCTTCGTAATTTTCATCCCAGTCTATTCTTAAGTGACGATCCACAACCCGGGGAGCTTCGGGCACATTTTCGGGTGTTGTTTGCTTTTGACCCTCGGGCAGCTGTTTTCCTGCCAGAAGTTCCTCGATTATTTCGACTGCCATTTGACTGCCGAGTTGATTGAGACTTATAAATAACTCGCCCATTGTAACATCTTCGGGGATCGCTATTTTTTCCTGGCTGATAATTGGTCCTGTATCAAAATGTTCGTCCATACG
>JBKGYI010000241.1:0-2875 GCA_046546195.1 bacterium
CCCGCTTTACTGGATGAACTTGACGGGGAAATTATTGTTACTAAAAACTATCGTCCGCAGGCGGTGATTTCACCATTATCTGCCGGCGGTGATAAACGGCCCGCCCTGATTGTGCTGGGCACAAAAACAGTTTCCGAGCAGAAAGCTGTTCGGACAATCAGGCGGATAAACCGGACGGCAGAAATTTTTTCAAAAGTAATATTTGTCTGCAGTGCTGAAACCCGTCATTTTGTTGAAGAATTTAAAGGGAAAGATTTACGGGTTGTAAATAACGAAAAACTGGAATATCCGATAATCAGTCCGCTGAAAGACGGGCTCGGGGGACTGGACCCGGACGATGATTACTTTGTTTTCACTTTCCTTTCCTCCCCGGAAGCCGCCGCACGATTAGAAAAAATCCCTGCAGCTATCGACCGGGCACGAAAAGAAAGTAAGACGGTTGTGATGCTTACTATCGAAGGTGAACCAACACATCCGATAGCGATAGCGGCGTCACTGCAGGATGAAATAATAAAAACGCGCAAGGAACTGGGAATCCCCTATCTGATTCGTAAATACGAGGCTGATGTTTTTTACAGTGAAATTTGAAGGCAGAAGTAAGGGGGACGTCAGCATCAGGGTCAGGAACTACGGTGGGGTTAAAGTATGGGAGTGTGGGAGTATCGGGTTATGGGAGTAACACCGAAAAAACCAAATTTAAAGGCGGGAACCACGGAAAATAGGAAACAGGAAACCGGGAACTACAAACTAACAGCAGCTTTTGCTGCTGTTTTAGAGGGTGATTAGTTATGGCTGAGGTTTTGACTTCGGATAATACGCTTACTGATTGGGAGGATTCTCTGGACAAAGAGAGTTCGATTCTTGGCAATCTTATTTATGTTGAGCTGGTCGTTGGTGTGCTGGCTGTTGCCGGCGGTGGTATTTATTATTATCTTACCGATCAGATGGGCTGGTTGATCGTGGGTGGCGTACTGCTGTTTTTTGCGGTCAGTCACCATATAAAAACAAAGGAAAACAAAACGGATATGGGGCGGATAAAGGGGGGTCGCCGCGGCGAAGAGTTTGCAACCAGGATTTTTAAGGAGAAGCTGCCTGACAACTGTTATATTTTGAATGATCTGGATGTTCATGACGGTCAAACTTCGGCGCAGAACGATCATGTAATAGTCAGTCCCTATGGACTTTTTGTGATTGAAACAAAGGCCTACGGGGGAACACTGAGCGGCAGTGCGGATGATGATAAATGGCAGCAGATTAAGGAATATAAGGGGAGTAAATCCAAAGGCAGGGTAACTAATCCGATTACTCAGAATGCTTATCATATCAAGGTTCTTAACCGGTTTATAGAAAACAATAATCTTTCCTTTGAACCGGAGGATGTTCATTCATATGTGGCGATGGTCAACAAGTATATGAAGCTGGAGATCGACGGGGACACCAGTATGGTTGATATGGTCTGGAAGTTGCCCGATAAGATGAAAAAGAAGATGCGGACGGAGAAATACAGTCCCGGGGAGATAGCTGAGTTTTTAAAAGCGCTGGATATTACTCCCCCGGATTCATTGTATGAGACAAAAAAAGAGGAAGAAGAAAAAATGGAGGAGAAAAAGCAAGCAACTGAGGATCGGGGCAGCGAAAAAAAAGAGTATGGCGATCTCAGTTTTTAGAGCGGGTTAGTTCATGATTTGTAGAGTATTGTTTCCCCGAGCCGGGCGTAGAGGTTGTGGCCGGTTCTGATCAGGGGGTTGATTTTTTCCGGCCGGGGGAGTTTATCTTTGTTCAAGATATTATCTTCCACGTGAACGGCTATTATTTCCCCGAAGAGAACTGTCGCTCCGCCTGCGGCCAGGGATATCTGGTCGCGCAGTTTGCATTCCAGTCTCACCGGAAAATCTTTCAGACCGTCGACGGAGACTTTTGAACTTTCAACTGTTTCAATGCCGAGTTTTTCCACTTCGCTTATTTCGGGTGGAAAATCTTCGGCTGCCTGTTCCACTTTTTCGATATGTTCGGGCCGGGCTATATTAACAACGAATTCGTTACCGAGCAGGATGTTTTTCAGGGTATCCTTACGACCGCTGTAGCGGCGTGTTATCGAGAGACTGATCAGAGGCGGGTTCCAGCAGACCGCCTGCAGAAAACTGAAGGGTGCACAGTTGAGAACCCCTTCCGGCGAAAGAGTGTTTACCAGGACAACCGGCCGGGGAATAAGCAGCCCGGAGATAAGATTTTCCAGTTTATCTCTATTGTGTTTTTTTAGATCTATTTCTAACATATTAGTCACCTGTGAATTTATTCTGGTAAAAAACAATTATAACTGATTAACTAAAAGCGTGAAAGAACGCAGACAAAAGCAGATCAAAGGTGAAAGTTCCGGGTTTGATCTGTTTTATTGGAGGAATTGATATGAGTGCCGAGAGTATTGGTTTTTTGTCTCAAAATATTGAGCTGGGCTGGTTGTGGCAGTTTCTGGCTAAATACAGTGAACCTTGTTTTATTTTTCTGCTGGTAATTTTCTGGATCATCTGGCTTTTGGGCCGCCACGCGCGCTGGTGGAGAGCGGCTGTTTCTATTACTACGGGTCTGGGAATAACAGTTCCTGTCAGTTACTTGCTGCGGGGAATTATAAACCGTCCCCGGCCTTTCCAGACTGCTGTTTTTGAACCGTTGATCGAGCATGGAGGAGGAGCGGGGCTCCCCAGTAATCATGCGGTAGCAACGGCTGTTTTTGCGGTCTGTTTGTTTGGTTCCGGGAATTTAAAAACAGCCATTGTGATAACGTTTTTAACGATTATGGTCGGTCTGTCGCGAGTGTTTGCAGGTTTGCATTATCCCGGAGATATACTGCTGGGCTGGTTGGTGGGCGGCGTCGGCG
>JBKGYI010000242.1:0-2868 GCA_046546195.1 bacterium
CTTCTTCGGCAAGTTCAACCATTGCTCCAATATTTTCCAGAGATTCGGATATTTTTTCATAAGTTTCAATCATTTCCCCCACCCGGGTCGCCCGCTGCGAAATCCGGGTGGCCTCCCGGGGATTATCCCAAAAATCAGGCTGACTCATCTCAGCCTCCAGCTCCAGTTTAGTCTCCCGCAGTTCCGGCAGATCCAAAAACTCCCCCAGCTCCTCCAGCTCCCCCCTTATTCCCTTAATCTCTTCTCTAACACTATTCAAATTCATAATTGTCCTCCGGTAAAAACATTCAACTGCACATATAAAGGATACCACATTAAGCCGGGCATGGTAACTGACAATCCCTTCTCTTTATGAGAAGATATATTTCTATCTAATAAGAAAATGGGTTGGCAATATTAATTTCTGATTGCGGGGTGTTTTTTTATGTTTGGCGGATTTCATTTTTCTGAGCTGGAATACTTAAAAATAGATGTTCATGATGATTTTTTTGAGGTGCACGTGGCCGGCAGAGCGGTATTCAAATTTGAAACTGTAATTAAATTTGAGCTTCTGGATGCTCGAATTAACGCTGATGAACAGATTATAAAACTCAAACGGCTCGAACACAGCCGTTTCGGGGGCAAATCATACTTCAGGCTACTGGCAATTGTGGTTCGCCTTGTCCTGAGCGTGTTCGGGCAGGACCTGGCCGATATAATGCTCAAACACGAATCACCCGTAAACGTTGAAAATGACGTTTACACGATCGATTTGAGTAAGACGGCCATTAACGGCTTACTTAAAAAAGATATACTCGGTGTCCCCCTGGCCGCGATATACAAAGTAGATAAAATAATATGCGAAGAGGGAAAATTCAAGATAGTAAGCAGTATTAATCTTGAAGAGGTCAGCTTCGGCAGTAAAAGCGAAAAAGATAGTTCTCCCGAAAAATCAAAACCGGATTCCGAAGAAAGCGATACAAGTTCCAACCAGTGAGCTACAACCCGACGTACTACTCGAAAGATACGGAAGGCAGCTTCCGCTCCCTGGTGGATATTGTTGCCCATCTGCGCAGTGAAGAAGGCTGCATGTGGGACCGCGAGCAGACGATGGAGTCAATGAAAGATAATCTGCTGGAAGAAGCAGATGAGGTAATCGAAGCCATAGAAGAAAAGGACATGAATGGATTATGCGAGGAGCTGGGGGATCTGCTCCTGCAGGTCGTATTCTACGCCCAGCTTGCCCGCGAGGAAGGACTGTTCACAATTGACGAAGTGAACAAACAGATAGTAGAAAAACTGATTCGTCGCCATCCCCACGTATTTGCCGATACAGAAGTAGAATCCACGGAAGAAATCCTCTCCAACTGGGAAAAAATCAAAAAAAACGAAAAAAACATTTAAAGTTTTCCCTGAAGAATCCGATACAAAAGTCAGATACAGGGAAGTCGCTTTCTAATTTTTGCTCTCAAGGAGGAGAGTTGAATGAAAATCGCCGAGCATAACATCTCTTTTCAGACCTCACATTCTCTGCGCGAAGAATACTCCCGACAGGAAACTTTGACTTTTGCCACCCGCGACCGAAGACAGGTCATCCAGAACAGCATCGATGCCCGTGGGCAATCAAGCTCCAGCTCCCGCATCGAACATATAGAGCCGGACCGGGTCGAAATCTCCGCAGAAGGGAAAAAATCATCCGCGGCGGATGAAGTGGAGGATTCAGAATACGATTTAACTCCCAAACAGAAAATGGAACTGGAAATAATAAAGAAAATGCTGGGCCGCCTTTTTGACGGAGATTTCAAGTGGCTTGATCCCAAAAAGTTTATCAAAAGATTAAAAGAAGCGCAGAAAGAAGGAGAAAAAAACGAAAAAGAGATTGAAGAGGCACAGAAAGAAGACAGCAGCGATGAAGGTGCGGATTTCGCTATCGCCTATGATTATCATGAACGGCACTTCGAAGCTGAAAAACTGTCCTTCGAAGCTGAGGGAACGATCAAAACAGCCGACGGCAAGGAAATTAATTTCAATACGAACCTGAATATCGAGCGCAGTTTCCTGCAGGAAACAAGCGTAAGCCTGCGAGCGGGCAACGCAAAACTGATTGATCCGCTGGTGGTAAACTACGAGGGAAAAGCGGCCGAATTAAGCGAACGCAATTTTGAGTTTGACCTGAATAGCGACGGTATAAAAAACACGCTGGCAACCCTGAAGCCGGGCAGCGGTTTTTTAGCCCATGACCGCAACAACAACGGAAAAATTGATGACGGCGGTGAACTTTTCGGGCCCGAAAGCGGCCACGGTTTTAAAGAGCTGGCCCGCCACGATAATGATAAAAACCGGTTCATAGATGCCGGCGATGAAATCTATGAGCAGCTCAAACTGATGACTTTTGACAGCGAGGGAGAGACAAGCCTGCTTTCTCTTGAAGAAGCGGGTGTCGGCGCTATTTTCCTCGGTTCCGCAGAAACTGATTTTTCCTACAAAACCCTGGCAACAAATGAACTGCAGGGGCAACTGAGCCGCACCGGAGTTTTTATCTCCCCCGACGGTCAGACAGGCACCGTCCAGCAGATAGACCTGGCCGCACGCGAGTAACAACAAGGGGCTATCACTAAGATGTGGTGACCTTCCAGAGACTTCTGTACTTATTTGGTCCCTCTGTTTTTTTTGCTTTCATAAACAGAATCTGCTATATTTACACCGGTTTATTAAATTTTTTCGGTTCAGACACCAAAGGAGTAATGTGAACTTAAGCCAGAGAAAACAAAAAAATTAAAAATAAAATCTATCCCGGTAAGAGGAGAACCACTAAATGCACAGATGGCAGGGAAAATTAAGGGTTTTCTTATATTTATGGGTACTTTTGATTTATTTTTTGATGTGGAT
>JBKGYI010000243.1:0-2860 GCA_046546195.1 bacterium
CCTCCCCTCATCCGCTCACCGAAGTGCGTCTCACTGCTCCTGCACATCCTTGTGCGTCAGGCCCGGGCAATGACGGATTTTTTTAAGCCTCTGGTTCGGTAGATAAAAAGTGCAATGGCTAAATACAAAAACAGTAGTTGCGCCGGGGAGGGGGCGCGGACTGCCGGGTAGGGAAAAATCTGGTCAGCAAGAGCAGCGATCTGATAATAAATGATATTGAGATAATAATAAGCATTGTTAAAAATACTGGCGATGGACGGGCCAACCAGGGGAATAAAATTAAATAACATTGTAAAAAAAGAAAATGTATCGATTATCATAATTAGCGGGAATGTAATAAAGTTTGTCACTATCCCGGCAAGTGGGAACTGGTTGTAGTAATAGGTGGAGAGCGGCCAGATTACTCCCAGTTGAAGGGCAAACTGAATACTGATAAAGATCCTGATGGTGGCCGGGATTTGATTAAATCCAATTTTCTCAAGACCATCAGACAGAGAATCAAGTTTTTTGATCTGCCAGAAAGCGACTGCCCAAAGAATTATGTAGGGGATACAGATATACCAGACAAGCAGAAAATTCCAGTTAATAATCAAGAGAATCATGGTAATGACTGCAGCAACCCAGAATAAGACAAATCTGAACCCCTGCAAGTTTTTAAGTACTTTATCTATGGCCGGGGTAATTAAAGCCAGGCTTAAAAAAGTAGCGAATTGATAAGTGAATATCGGTTCGATAATCAGGCGGGGCACAAGCAGACAGGCTATAAGCACACCTGTGGAGCCGCCTATGATTAACGAGCGGGGAAGGTCTGTTTTTGTTTGACCAAAAAACAGGAGTGCAGTTATTGTTATGACAGCAGCAATTAAATAAGCAAATGTTAAAGCGGTAATAAAAAAATAAAAGCAGATGATCAAACTGATAATCAGGGAGCGATTTTTAGCGGAAATATTTACCGGAGTGAGCAGCAGCCAGAAGGTAACAGCAATAAGGCCGAGTCTTACCAGGGGATTAAAAACGATACCGATCCCGGTTTGGTCGGTTCTGCTATTATTTTCCGGAGTTAAAAGTAAATCTTTGATCTTTTCTCGTAGACCCAGGGCCCGGTTTTTGAGCCAGAACCCTCGTTTTTGTTCCAGGATCTCTATTTTTTCAGCATACCAGATAGCGCCGTAAATATCGCGGTTATTAAGATATTCACGATAATTGAACCCGCCCGGATTAGCCTGTCCGGCCGGTTCCAGCACCGCCCCGGTAACCCGCAGGAGATCGCCGTAGATTTGATTACCGCTAAAATATTCATAATCAATTTCCGTGGTGTGATAAGGTTGTATCTGGATAATTATATCTCCCCTGCTAACAACAACTGTGTCGTTTTGATTATCTTCTGGCCAGACTCTATGGGGTGATATCTGAAGCATGACTGATTCGTCACGGATTTTTGGAGGTTGGACGACTGTTCCTTCAACAATTCTTGTATCAGAAAAATCTTCTGAAATTATCTCACTGACATGGCGCGGGTACAGGTGGGATAAACTACGGGAATAGCGTCCCCAGCCCAGCAAAAAAATAAAAAGTATCAGCAGGAGATAGAGGGCTGGTTTCAGGAGGGGCAGAAAGTAGTTTTTCTGAGAAAAATTTTGTTTATAAAAAAGAATCATTATTATTAAAAACAGCAGAGAGACAATTACCCAGAAAACAGGTTGATAGGCAGGTAAGAGGGGATAAAACCTGCCTGAGACAATTCCGGCCAGGAAACTATACACAGTCAACAGGAAAATGCGCATCCGGTTGATTTTATCCATAAATTTTCACCCGGGAAAACAATCAAAGTATGAAAATTAATTGTTACCAGTGTAACCTGATTAAACGTATTTGAGCAAGGGATGCTATTTCCAGATGCCGGTCAGCCATTCAAAAAAATCGCGAAGTTTAGCATCTGTTTTTGTCGCCGGCTGGTTTTGGATAAACCGTTCGAAGCCCGAGCGGCGGTTTTTTAGTTCCCGGATTTTTTCTTTTTCACGGCGGGCTTGTTTTCTGGATCCCGTTTTTTCATAGAGTTTTACCATTCGTTCTCTGATTGACAGGCATTTGTTTACGTATTTGTCGGGGCGGGAGATGCCGACATGAACGGCAAACTCGTAGCGTTTCAAGGCTTCCTCATACTGGCCCTGCATTTCCAGGCAGTAGCCAATATAAAATTTTGTGAGGATATTGCGCTTGCAGAGTGTATCGGCGTGGATGAACTCTTTTTTTGCTTTTTTAACATTGCCCTCGGCAAGCTGCATTTTGCCGAAGTTTAAATGCTTGCGAAACTCATGCCTGTTTTTGGCCCGTCCGCCGTGCATCTCCTCCAGCCAGTCTTCTTCATAGGAATCCATAATCATCTTTTCCGTGTAGGAAACAGTGCGCGTTTCTTCTTTGCCAGCTAAAAACTGGCGCCAGAATTCCCAGAAATCCTTTTTTTCAACGGGTATCATTCGTTTTTGCGCCAGTTTTCGGTCATAAAGAGCACGTTCGCGGGGGTCACTTAAGACACGATGGGCTTTTTCTATTTTTTCGAAGTGGCTACGGGCCCAGTCTTTCTTTTCCAGCGGATATTTATCGGGATGATAAATGCGGGCCAGTCGCCGGTAAGCTTTACGGATTAATCGCCTGGGAGCTCCGAAGGGAATCTCCAGCTGTTGATAGTGGGTTTTTCGGGTCATGACAATATCTCCCCGGATAGAGTTTGAACTGTAATAAGTTTAAATATAAGCGGCAAAAATATAAAGGCGAGAATCAAAACAATCCAATAGTTTGTAATTACCGTCCAGCACTCAGTCGGGGAGTTGCTGAAAAATCACAGAGGTCCCACTGGTTA
>JBKGYI010000244.1:0-2841 GCA_046546195.1 bacterium
CCTTTCGAGATTAAATTCCGGGCAAGATAAAAACTGGCTTCCCGACCGCCGGCGAGAATAATATTCATTTTTCTTCCTCATCATTTTTCAGGATTGACTGTTCGAAGTTGGCGACAAGCAGCGAACTTGGAGCGAAGGTATCTATATCTGTATCACGATATATTATCTCTTTTTCCGGTTTGTTGACCCGGACTTTAACTTCTGGTACCCCGTAAATAAATTTTCCGATTTGTGCGACCATTGAATTAACGTTATCGTTTTCGGTGGTGACGATTAAAGCGTCGGCATCCTGGATTTTTGCCTGCTCAAGAATATTGATATCGGCGGCATCGCCGGCTATTGTAAAACCGGTGAATTCAGGCGATATGTAATCAAGGGATTGTTCCTCTTTATCAATAGCGACAACCTCAGCCCCGCTTTTTGAAAGCCTGGCTGCCAGAGCTGCCCCGGCCCGGCCGCAACCAACAACTATTACATACATTTTAAGATTCCTTTTCTTGTTGTTGTTGTTCTTCTTCTTCTTCCCCCAGGTTTATTCCCTTGCGGGAATGACTGAATTCGCTTATTCGATTAAGATTATCCCGGGCCGGCTCATAGGTGGGTTCCAGAGAAACAGCCGTTCGATAGTTTTTCATCGCCAGGTTCTCATCGCCGCCGAATTCGTATATTACACCGAGCAGATTAAAAATTTCAGGATCATTCGGATCCTCTGCGACAGCTTTTTCCAGGTATTTCCTTGCTTCGGAAAAATTTCTTTCATTAATCAATTTTTTGGCAAATCTCAAGCATGTTTCTCGAGAAATTTCTTTTCCTTCGCTTCCGTCAATGTCTAGTTGCTTTCGTTCCAGAACCTCGGCAACCAGTTCACGAATTTCTGAGGGAGAGAATGGTTTTTGTAGATAATCTATTGCTCCCATTTTCATCGCCTCAACAGCAGTATCTACAGAACCGTAGCCGGTAATCATTATAACTGCTCCATCGTAATCCTTGATTTTTTTCAGGACTTCCATTCCACTGATTCCGGGAAGTTTGAAGTCAAGGAGAATCAAATCGTAGTCATTTTCTCTTACTTTTTGAACCCCTTCTTCACCGTTCATGGCGGTTTGCACCTCGTAGTCTTCCGAGGTGAGAGCCTTGCTCAGAGTGTTACGGATGTTTTTTTCATCGTCGATTATTAAAATCTTCTTCACTGATTTTCCTCCTTTGAATTCACTCGGACTGTTTCAAGCAATTTTTTTGTGCTGACCGGTTTTACCAGGTATTCTTTAACCCCCAGCTTTTTGGCCCGCTCAATGTCTTCTTCCTCGGCCAGAGCGCTGGTAACAACTATTGGAATCTCTTTTGTTTTCTCATCATTCTTAAGGGTTTTGGCAACCATAAAACCATCCATTTTTGGTAATTTTAAATCAAGTATAATCAGATCCCATGATTCCGCAAAGGCAAGTTCTGTTGCTTTCACCCCGGTTTCGGCCACCGTCACCTCGTGGCCGGCTTTTTCGAGACATATTCTCATGGTGAGTAGTATATTCTTTTCATCTTCGGCGAGCAATATTTTAGCCATTTGTGTTTTCACCCTTTGAAACCGGGCGTGAAGAAAGCTTTAATGTAAAAGTAAAGGTGGATCCTTCACCTTCTGAACTTTCCACCCATATTTTCCCGCCGTGGGCCTCCACAATCTCTCTTGAAATGGCCAGTCCAAGCCCGGTTCCGCTGGTTTCATCTTCCCCGCGTATGCTCACAAACTTGTCAAATATTTTATCCCGGTATTCGGGTGGTATCCCCTCACCGGTATCCGATACTGAGATGTAAGCGCGCGACCCACGTCTTCTGGATGAAACTGTGACTGAGCCCCCCGCCCCGGTGTGTCGGAGCGCGTTTCCCAGCAGGTTTGTAATCACCCAGTTTATTTTTGTAAAATCAGCCGTAACCGGGGGCAGATCATCTTCAAGATCTGTTTTTAATTCTATATCCTGTTCGTTGGCCTGGGGGGTTATGGGATTGAGGGCTGAGTTTACAATTTCTTCAACCTCAGCAGGTTGAAAGTCAAGTTCTATTTGCCCGGATTCTATTTTCGAAAGATCAAGCAGATCGTTTATTAGCGAGACAAGTCGCTCGCAATCTTCGCTGGTAGCAAGTAGCAGTTCTCGCTGTTCGTCGGTAAGGGAGCCTACGTTTTCTTCCAGCAGCAGTTCCACGCTCATTTTTATCGAAGTTAGTGGAGTACGAAATTCGTGTGAAACTGTGGAAACAAATTCTGTTTTCATCCGATCAATCTCTTTTAGCTTCGTGATATCCTCAAGCAGAGTTACGACCAGTTCCACTTCTTTATTCCGATTGTAAACCGGCCGAACTTTCAACCGGTAGTCTTTTTCCAGATTGCCTTTGTCGAGGCGGATAACTTTATCAGCGTCCTCGGCTGATTTCTCTTCCTTTAATGTATTGTCTATTTCCTGGAAGATCTCTTCGTTATTTATTATTTCCAAAAAATGGTAATCAAGGATATTGTCCTCCTTAATTGTAAAAACATTTTCAGCTTCCGGATTTATTAAAACGATTTTGTTGTCTTTGTCCGTGACGATGATGGGATTAGAAATACTGCGAACGATTGCTTCTGACTTATTTTTTTCTGCTTTCAATCGGTTGATATTGGTTTCTTCGTATTCCCGGAGCCTTGCCGTCATGCGATTGAACTCATGAGCGAGTTCTCCTATTTCATCGCGGGAGTCTATATTGATTTTCTGCTTTAAATTACCGGCTCCGATTTCTTCCACACTTTCTGTTAATTTCTTGATAGGTTTAAGAATAATTCGTATCAGGTAAAAAACAAAAACAAGTCCAATT
>JBKGYI010000245.1:0-2838 GCA_046546195.1 bacterium
TGGGTAACCCCCAGACAGCCCATCTGTTTATTGTTAACCCCTTTACAGCCAGTAAAATGGCAAAACTGTTCAGCACCCACCCCTCTGTTGAAGACCGGGTCCGGGCCCTGGAGGAAATGAAAACTGGTTAAAACTTATAAAATCAAAAACCATTTTTAAGCCAGTGACGTAAAGACGCAGAGAAAAGCGGGGAATGTAGGGGTTTCAACAGCAAAACAGTTGGTTTTTGATTTTAACTGTAAACTCTGAACTATATTTGCTGTGTTTTAGTTTGCCGGGAATTTACTTGACTGTTTGTTGGGGATTCTCAATAATTTCTTTGTTAGAGAGGATGTCGCATAAACTCATCTCGCGGTGATTTATGCGACAACCTCCAGAATTAATTAAGTTATTTTTTTGCCTGGAAGTGAAGATTATGTCGCTGGCTATTTATCCCGGTAGTTTTGATCCGATTACCAATGGACATATAGATTTGATTGAGCGTGCAGATAATATATTTGACCGGGTTGAAGTTGCGGTTGCCGATAATATGCAAAAAAAAGCTCTACTGACCGTCGAGGAAAGAGTGGAGCTTATACGGGAAGTAATCGGCGATTGGAATGATGTGGCTGTTAATCAATTTGATGGTCTGTTAGTGGAATTTGTTCGAAGCCGAAAGGCAAATGTTATTCTTCGCGGGTTGCGTGCTGTCTCGGATTTCGAGTATGAATTTCAGATGTCGATGATGAACAAGCGGTTGGCTTCTAAAATTGAAACTGTTTATATGATGACCGGTGAGGATCACAGTTTCGTCAGCAGTTCCACAGTGAAAGAGGTGGCCCGCCTTGGCGGGGATATAAGCAGTGTTGTGCCTCGCCCCGTCGAGAAGAAATTAAAAGAAAAATTCCAGGATAATACATAAAACAGGATATAATTTTTCTGATTTATGATTGCAAATAAACGAAAAACCAGTGAAAGGGGATTTTTAGAATGAATTTTGCCGGACAGATAAAAGAAAAAGCCAAACAGATACAGGGGAGATTGATTTTACCGGAGGGGGATGACCCCCGGATGATTGAAGCCGCCCGGCAGATAGCGGCCGAGGGGTTGGCGGAAAAAATATTTATACTCAATACCGATCAAAAATTCAGCGAAGAACAGATTGAAATACTCGACCCGGCAGCAGATAAAAATTGTGAGGAGCTGGCCCACAGACTTGCAAACCGGGTGGATAAGGTCTCTTTGACGGAAGCTGAGAAACTGGTCAAAACTCCCCTTTATTATGCGGCAGGTCTTATTGCGATGGGCAAAGTGGACGCCATGGTTGCCGGAGCAAAAAATTCCACCGCGGACGTCCTGCGGTCCTCTTTGAGGCTTATCGGAGTCCGCCAGGGATCTTCGGTGGTCTCCAGCAGTTTCCTGATGGAACTGGCCGATTCGAGTTTTGGCCAGGAGGGGAAACTTCTTTTCACAGACCCCGGAGTTGTCCCCGACCCCGACGCCGAGCAGCTTGCCGATATAGCTGCTGACGCGGTTGGGCTTTTTGGAAACCTTATTGGCGAGGGTGAACCTAGAGTGGCTTTTCTGTCCTTCTCCACTAAAGGCAGTGCTGAGCACCCGATGGTGGAAAAAATGCAGAAAGCTGCCAGCCGTTTTAAAACAAAAAACCCCTCCATTATTTCCGACGGGGAATTACAGGCCGATACCGCACTTGTTCCGGGAGTGGCCGAAAGAAAAGCACCGGATAGCCCGGTAGGCGGGGGAGCAAATATTCTTGTTTTTCCCGACCTTAATGCTGCCAATATTGGTTATAAGCTGGTTCAGCGGCTTGCCGGTGCCGGTGCATACGGTCCGCTTCTTCAGGGACTTGCCGGGGCAGTCAATGATTTAAGCCGGGGATGTAGTGTGGATGACATCGTAACTGTAAGTGCGATAACACTGGTCCAGGGGAAAAGCTGACCGCCCGGCTCCCTTCTAACGTTTTTGCCTCTGTTCAAAACCTTGACTTGATAGCGTTTTTCTGGATATAATAATTGCTTTGTATATCATTGTCGCAAGGGGAATTCAGGAATGAAAATTAACATAGAATCTTTGCTGAAGAAAACAGACAATAAGTTCCATATTGAAGAATGCTATGAGAGCGAAGAATACGGACTTGATATCGACCGTGCCCGGCTGGCTGGCGGTCTGGAAGTTAATGGTGAACTTCATCATGTTGGAGACGGGATTATCCGCCTCCGGGGCACCTACAGGGTCAAACTTGAAATTAACTGTAGCCGCTGTTTGAAGCCCGAAATTGAATCTCGGTTTAAAGGTATTAAAGGTGTTTTTGTTCCTTCGGGATATGAAGCCGAAGTTGATATGGAGGGAGACGAATACCGGGCGGAGTATGAGGAAAACAGTCTTTCGCTCTGGGATATATTAAGACAGGATATTCTCCTCAGCATACCCATGCAGCCGCTTTGCACTGATGAATGCAAGGGGTTGTGCCCGGTATGCGGGCAGGATTTGAATGAAAAAGATTGCGGGCACAAAACCGAATCGGTTGATCCCCGCCTTGAGGCCCTGAAAGATATTGAAATAGAAGAATAAATAAGATTTAAATCAAACAGGAGGAATTTGAAATGGCTGTTCCAAAACAAAGAACTTCGAAGTCCAAGAAACACAGCAGGTTTGCTCAGTGGAAAAAAATGAACAAACCCAGTTTCAGTGACTGCAGTAACTGTGGCAGTGCCAAGCAACCCCACCGGGTATGCATGGAATGTGGTTTCTATAAAGGCCGCCAGATTATTGATGTTGGCTAACAACGCTAAGGAAGTTATTCTTTATGTCTGAAAACAGTATCGCCGTTGATATTAT
>JBKGYI010000246.1:0-2834 GCA_046546195.1 bacterium
ACGGGTTTTAAGTTCCTCATCAATTTCACTGAATTTCATAGGAAAAACCCAGGTCGTTAAGCATCTGGAGGTCGGATTTTTCGTCGCGACCGGCCACGGTGAGCAAATCGCCGATCATCATCCCCGTAGCGCCGGCATAGAAGATCATCGACTGAAGATCCCGCAGATTCTCGCGACCCGCACAAACTTTAAGTTCCGCTTCCGGATTAACCAGCCTGAACATGATAATTGTGCGCAAAATCTCAAGCGGCTGGAGCGGTTCTGTGTCACCAAGCCTGGTGCCGGGAATAGGAATAAGGAAATTAAGCGGTATCGAATCAACTCCCAGTTCACGCAGGGTGAAAGCAAACTCAACCCGCTGGGATTTACTCTCTCCCAGCCCGAGGATACCACCGCAGCAGACTTCAAGCCCGATTTCGGCGGCTGTTTTTACAGTTTCAATTCTTTCTGCAATATCATGCGTGGAGCAGATTTGAGGAAAAAACGAGGGAGCGGTCTCCAGGTTGTGATGAAACCGGCGCAGGCCGGCTTTTTTCAAACGCAAAAGTTCTTCACGGTTCAACGCACCCAGCGAGGCGCACCAGTTGATCCCGTCAAGCTCGCCGCTTTCAATGACTTTTATTATTTTATCCAGTTCCTCCGCACGCGGTTTGGGACCACTGGTTACAATCCCAAAATGGGAGACCGGCAGGTGAGCCACATTCTCACGGGCTTCAACCAGTTGCTCGCTCTCGCGCAGCCCGTAGATATCGACTTCGGTATTATGGTGGGCGGATTGGGCGCAAAAAGCGCAGTCCTCGCTGCAGGCGCCGCTTTTGGCGTTTACAATTGAACAGAGATGAATCTTATTAGAAAAGTTTTGACGACGCACCCTATCAGCGAGAGCAAGAAGAGCGGTAAAATCCTGGCCGCCTGACCGCAATACCGCCAACGCTTCTTTTTCTGTTAACATTTGCCCTGAATTAATATTTTTTTCAAGTTCAACAGCTAATTTAATCATTATTTCACTCCCGGACCGGCACCCATTTCGAAAATATAGCCTTTTAAAAATTTTTTAACGAAAAAAGAAAACTTCCCTATTTTAATTTTACAAAATGTTCATAAGCTTATCTATTGTAGGTTTTTTCAAGATATAATACAAATCCGAACCTGCCGCGGCCCTATTTCCACCATTCCGGGTGGTGACGCACAATCCCAAAAAACCACAATCCACGATAAATTTGGTTTTTTGTTGGATTCAATCCGGCCTTCAAGTTAGCAGATAATGGGCCACCCTGGCTGCTAATGGCCATTTTTGCCGCTATTAACGGCTATCCACCGGACGAATTACTCACAGCGTTTTTTGTTATGAATAATCCGGATTAGAGAAGCCGCTGTATAAACAACAGCACCCGAGACAGCCATTTCCCCTCCAGGGCCATCACTGGAAAGTTATATAAGAAAATTTATGAAAATGGATACAGTAAATTAGCCATTATCTTCCTGAAAAAAGTCGTGCGATAAGGAAGTTTTTCCTTCAGTAGCCGGGGGGCGTGAATACTTTCCTGTTCCGGGACTTCTTTTTTTAATAGTTTTATCGTATAGCTAACATGCGGTCGATATATTTTTGTACCGCTGCCAATCCAGGTCTCAAAATCTTTAAAATTAGTTTTTCGATCCTCTACTAAAAAATAATCGAACCCCTCCGCCTGTGCTATCTCGGCGGCGCGAACAAGTGTATACTCGCCGGCTTGATCTGACGGAGTGTAACCGTTACCGCTATAACTTACAACCCAAGTATTATCCTGCAGTTTAAATTCACTGTAGCCACCGGTGGCTGCAAACTCGTGATACCCGCTGGCACAACCAGTCAGCAAACAAACAGTTAACACAAGAGAAAAAAAATTAAAATTAAACAGTACTTTTAAATGTGACATCTGTTAACCCCCCTTTCCTTCAGCAGAGGGGAGAATAACAATTTCCACCCGCCGGTTACGGGCTCTGTTTTCGGCAGAATCATTTGGGACCAGGGGGCGAAACTGACCATACCCGACCGCTCCAATACGATTTTTTTCAACCCCAAGACCATAAACGAGATATTTAAGTACATCAACCGCTCGCATGGTAGATAATTCCCAGTTTGAATCAACCACACTTTCGGCAGCAACGGGGAGATCATCTGTATGCCCTTCAACCTGCAAAAAACGATCGGGATATTTATTTAAGATCGGAGCCAGTTTATCCAAAACCACCAGCGCCTCGGGATCGATTTTAATTTCCCCGACTTCAAAAAGTTTTTCCGCCTGTATTCTAACTACAATTTTTCTTCCCTGGACTTCCGTTTTAACTTTGGAAATATTTTCTTCTATCTCTAAAGTTATGGTTTTGTTTTCGGCAATACGGTCCTGAAAAGTTTTTTGCCCGGCGACGGCCGCTGTAGCTCTTCCGACCGGTTTTGTTTGTTCAGCCTTTATTTCCCGCTGTTTTTTTCGCAAGGCCTCCAGGGCAGCGCGGCAAGACAATACCTCCACCTGTTTGTAATCAACCAGCAGTTCGTCAACAGGTTTATATTTATGGTTATCAACAGTTCGTTCATACTGCCTGTTTGCCTGCTGGTAAGTATGCGGGCTATAATCCGCGGGCGAAAACTCCTGTGATTCCCTTAAAGCGACCCTGGCCCGCGAGTGTGCTTCTGATAACTTTTGCTGCTCATACTCCGGCCCATAAGCAGCAGCACATCCGGCCAGTAAAAAAACCAAAAACAAGCACAGCAATTTTTTCATGATCATTCTTCCGCTACAATTATTATTTCAACTCGTCTGTTCTTTTGACTTCCCGCCGGCTTAGAATTAGAT
>JBKGYI010000247.1:0-2828 GCA_046546195.1 bacterium
GTTTTTCTTCAAGCAAAAACTGGCATAAATTTTCCGGATTCTGGGGAAAATATTCCCGGCACCCTCTTGAAGCAGATGAACTGGAAGAGTACTGGCAGCTCAGTCTCGAAAGAATGAGCGATTCCGTCGCCGGAACCGGCAAACGTCAATACATAAAATCCCTGGATCCCACCGGCCGTATGGCCCCGCTGTAAAATCAATTTTCCCCTGAACAATGCTTAAAATACTGAGCAATTCATCTTCCCCCGCCGGTTCATCACCAAAACAAATAGCGGACAGTTCTCCTGTCTGGGAAAAAGATATAAAAACCTTTTCCCCGTGGCACAAAGATAAACAGGGAAAATATTTTGTTTCTGAGAGTTTAAAATCTACCACTTCGGTTACTGTTGTCGAGAACTGCTGCTCGGTTCTTGACCTTGCCACCGAAATCAAGCTAAAAAAATGGGATTCTCTTCTGGCTGTCAGCCAGAAGCGGGGAAGAGGGCGGCGCAGCAGTTACTGGCATTCCCCGCCGGGCAATATCTATGCCGCCCTGCGCTTGCCTGCCCTTGCAGGCGGTTGGGAAAATATTGTTTCTCTTTTCTGTGGCTATTGCCTGAATTTTTCTCTGAAAAAAAAGGGCTGGTCAACCACTATCAAATGGCCCAATGACATCCTGCTTGCTAATCAAAAAATCGCGGGGATCCTTGTTGAAAAGAAAAAAAACCGATTGACTGCAGGCATCGGCATAAATATTATCAATTCTCCTTCCCCGCAGGAACTTTCCGGCAGCAACTTTTTCCCCCCCGGACAGCTTTCTCAAGAAAAATTCGAGGCGCCAGGCCCGCTTACAGTATGGTATTATCTTGTTAAGAACTTCGAAAAGTTGTATCATGAACTTGTAGAAAATGGTACTGTCCGGGGATTTCTTTCCCTGCTGCAGCCGCAACTGGCTTTTTATAATCAACCGGTTCGGATCATAAGAAAAGAGTCTGGAAACCCGGAAACCGCAGTTTTTACCGGTATAACCCGCGAAGGTTTCGCCCGCTTTATTATTAACGGCAGTGAAGTAACTCTCAGGGAAGCCAAAATATTACCGGCATGATGTTCTGTTTAAATAAAAAATTTACATATTCTTTAAAAAAGGACCGTTGTCATGACAGAAAAAAGTTTTGAGGATATTCTGAATGAGATTGAAGGACAAAAAATATTAGTTGCCAACCGGGGAATAACAGCCCGGCGCATTATACGCTCGATCCGCGACCGGTTTAAAGCTGACTCGGTACTTACCGTAACCGATGTGGACACGACCGCTCCTTTTACCACCGGAGCAAAAGAACTTCTGCCGCTGGGGAAAAACCCCCAGGCCTATCTTGAAATAGATAGAATCATCAGGCTCGCTAAAACTAACGGGATCGATGCAATTCATCCCGGCTGGGGTTTTGCCGCCGAAGATCACGATTTCCCCCGTAAATGTCGTGACGCCGGTCTTATTTTTATTGGGCCGCCGGCTGAACCGATGCAAAAACTGGGCAATAAAGTGAGCGCCCGCGAGCTTGCCAAAAAAAACGGTGTGCCGATTGTTCCCGGCACTGAAGGGTCGGTTACATTTGAAGAGGCCCGGCAGGCGGTTAAAAAAATAGGTCTGCCCGTTATGCTGAAGGCGGAAGGGGGCGGTGGTGGACGGGGGATGTACGAAGTTTATGACGAAAAACAGCTTGAAGACGCTTTTAATAAGGCTTCAATGCTTGCCGAATCTTCTTTTGGCAACCCCCGGATCTATGTTGAAAAACTGCTGACCAATGTTCGCCACATTGAAATCCAGGTTGTTGCCGATCAACACGGCAACGCTTTTGCTTTCGATGAACGGGATTGTTCGGTCCAGCGTCACCATCAGAAACTAATTGAAATTACGCCTTCTCCCTGGGAAGGTATGACAGAAGAATTAAGGAATAAATTAAAAAAATATTCGGTTGATTTGATCAGGGCGGCCGGCTACTATTCTCTGGCTACCGTGGAATTTCTTGTCGATGAAGATTCCAATCCTTATTTAATCGAAGTTAACACCCGTCTGCAGGTCGAACATGGTATTACCGAGTGTCGTTACGGGGTTGACCTGGTCGAGGAACAGATTGCGATCGCTTACGGTTCGAAACTGCGCTTTAATAATCAGGATACCAGGCCTTTCCACCACGCTTTTCAGGTTAGAATAAACTGCGAGGATCCCCAGGATAATTTTGCGCCCAACTCGGGAGTTATCAATCGCTATATTTCCCCGGCCGGACCCGGTATCCGGCTTGATTCATGTGTTACAACCGGTTACGAGTTCCCCTCGGTTTACGATTCGGCAGCCGCTTTGCTGATTTCTTACGGAAAAACCTGGGAAAAAACACTCGGTATTATGAACCGGGCACTAAACGAATACATAATTTCCGGGGTAAAAACTACGATTAATTTCCACAAAAAAATAATAAACCACCCCGATTTTCGAAACGGTAATTTCAGCACCAATTTTGTTGCGGAATCTCCCGAACTTATGGATTACACCGATATGGAACCCGAAGCACTGCGCCTGTCCCGGCTGGTCGCCGAAATCAGCGCCCACGGTTACAACCCTTATGTTAACCTTGATGAATACCGCGGTCCAGAAGACAAACGAATCGGACGTTTCAAGCCGGTGATTCCCGACCTCGAGGAAGGGGAGGACAATTCACCTTATCCGCGTAATAATCGCGAAGAAATGTTAGAAATGCTGCGCGATACCGATTATATCCATTTCACCGATACCACTCCCCGTGATATCACCCAGTCAAACAGCGGCAACCGCTTTCGGCTGGCCGAAGACCGCC
>JBKGYI010000248.1:0-2773 GCA_046546195.1 bacterium
CAAGCGCTCCCGCCTCTACCTCGGCATTCAAAATATTCTGTGCTTCTTCAACCGTTTTAGCCGGTTTGTAGGGTCGATCCTGGGCCGTAAGCGCTTCGAAAATATCAACCACGGCCAGAATACGCGCTCCCAGGGATATCTCTTCACCGCTCAATCCAAGCGGGTAACCGGTACCATTTATTTTTTCGTGATGAGCACCCGCCAGCCCGGGTACAATTTCAAGTTCATCCGTCCACTCTATTCCTTCCAGAATTTCACGGCTGGCCAGGGCATGACCTTCAATTATTTCCCGTTCCCGGCCGGTTAAATTTCCCTTCTGTACAGACAGGTGTTCATATTCGGCAGCAGAAAGCAAATTAGCTGTGGTTCCATCCGGCTTTTTTATTTTTTTCTCATGCAGTTCCTTAAGTAATTTTAATCTTTTTTCTTCAACATATGGCGCCAAATTTATTGCTTCAATAATTTTTATCAGCTCCCCGGCATCCTCTATCTGACCGGTTTCCGACAGGTATGCAAAACGATATCGTATCGCTTCCATCGCTTCGTCGCTGAGACGGTTTTCTTTGTTTAAAATAGATTCCGGAACCGAAAGCTTTCCGATATCGTGCAGTAATCCCGCATAATACAGCGCTTCTTTTTCACGGTCGCTTATTTTTACTTCCCGCCAGGGTCCACTTTGAATCTCATTAATTTTATCAGCTATTTTTGTCGCATATTCGGCCAGGCGCTGGCTGTGCCCGCTGGTCACCCTGTCGCGCCGGTCTGTTGCTTCAACAAGCGTCTGTATTATGCTGTCTAACATATTCTGAACCGACTCTTCAAGCTGCGCTCGCTCCATCGCCACTGCAGCCTGTGACGCCAGGGCCGGCACCAGTTCAGCCATGTCATCCGGATAGGGTAAAATCACCGTTTCACTGCATTTTTTGTTATAATCTTTTTTTCTATTTATAAGTTGCAGCACACCTTTTATTTCGCCACGGCGATTACGAAGGGGAACAACAAAAACTGATTTTGTCCGGTAATTATACTGTTTGTCAAAAGAATCGTCGAACTGGCAGGGAAGTTCTTCAGATAATTCATACACATTTTCAATGTTTAAAATTTTTCCACTAACCGCAACATAACCGGCCAGGCTGTGTCTATTCATCTCCAGGACATAATCTTTATGCGGCGGCAACTCAATACTATCGTTTTGTGCGAGTTCAAATTTCAGACATTTATCATCGCCGCACTCCACCACCCGGTAAATGCTACCGGCATCACTGCCGGTAAGTTTACGCAGTTCCGTCAATATTATGCACAGAATATCTGACAGGGTTCTTTTCTCGCCAAATTCAGCCCCGATCTCCGCAAACTGACAGGCCCATTTTTTATAGTCCATGCCTCTCACTCCCGAAAGATAATTCAAAAATAAAACTGCCTGGATTGCAAGTTCAAATCTTGCACTGCCATACTAAGGATATACTGATGCTGCGCACACAAGGATGTGTAAGAACAGCAAGACACAGCAATCCAGAGCACAAAACCCGTCATTCCGAACAAGCGACCCCGCACTCAATCGGGGACGCAAGGAAGTGGACATTAGTAATAACCTAAAAATGCCCGATTGAGTGCGGGGGGGCGCGACCCGGAATCCCGAGGTTCTACGGTTTTTAATTTTAATATAGAGGCTGTCGCATAAATCAAGCGGCTTTCTTGAGATAGATTGCCTCTGATATACTATATACTATCGAGGCTGTTGGATAAACAATAAAAATAAACAGCCGCGAACGCGGGCTGAAAAATATTTAATAAAATCACGGGCGGCGATGGCAACAAATGACAAAACATAGCATATATCTGATTTTCCTGGCCGGTTTGATTTCCTTCGCGATCTCTTTCACCGGCGCTTATTACTGGGCATCGCTTCCGGAAACTGCACCTGCAGAATCCGAGCAGGTTTCTACCGGGAGTGATGAAAAAACACAACCCCGGGAAGAGAATAAACAGCGCCCGCTAACAGCTGGCGATTGGGAAAGTTTTCTCGACTACGAAGGTCCCCGGGTGGAGATGCTGGGAATAAAACAAAATTACAACGAAGTTAATTTCAGAGACCGTCCAGACGCCAGCGGCCAGATCGTTGCAACACCCGGTGGCGGAGAACTTCTGGTTCCTCTCGACCACTACCAGAAATGGTTCCGAGCACGGCTTGAGGACGGCAGAATTGGCTGGATCCATGAAAATTTAGTCCGCCAGTTAAAGGTTCCCGAACCGGTAGTCAAGGAAATAAGAGAAAATATGCCCTCCCTGCGTCTATCAACCCGGTCTGCAACTCCCCGGGAATTTTTTGACCATACACGGCTGATAGTAACCAGTGACCGGGTTAACCTCCGCCAGGGCCCGGGAACACAGTTTGGACAGGTTGGAAGAGTTTACCGCCACCAGGTACTGCGCCTGATGGCCCGCCGCAATGACTGGGCGCGAATTTTAACTCCGACAGAACAAATTGCCTGGATTCACACTTCTCTTGGCAAACTCGAATATGCAAAACCAGCCAGTGAACGTAAACAACAACAGGCACATATCACAGAACTGCATTACGGACCCGAAATTCAATTCCGCCAGATCCCCACCGACAGTGACACTGTGGTCTTCCAAATAATCGATTCTACTGATAACTGGCAGCAACTGGAGCTTGATTCTGGCCTTATCGGCTGGATTGAACGGGAAGTTCTAACCAGAAAAATGAAGTCCTGAATATATTCACAATTTTTTGAGTCCTTCTTCGTTTACT
>JBKGYI010000249.1:0-2742 GCA_046546195.1 bacterium
ATATTTCTATAACGTAAAACCTTCGGAGTATTATGGAGTTAAAGTTCAATATCATTCCTGGACATATTTTTACCTGTCAACGGCTTCATACGATGGGCAGCTTACGGAAACACTAAACCAAACGTATTCCCCGCCGGACGGGACAGTAGCCGGACAGGTGAATGATTACTGCGGAGGAACTGTGTGGCGTCCGCAGGTGGATCTTTACCAGGGTTCGACACATATAGGAAATGAGAGTACAAACAGCGGGGACTTTTCATTCACGGTCCCGGCCGGCAGCTACAGCCTGCAGGCAGAAAGAAGTAGCTATACTTCCACCTCCGCTTCTGTTAGCGTAAATCCGGATGTGACAACCACAAAGAATTTCACGCTCAGACGGTATGACAGAGAGATAAAGGTAAGTGTAACTAACACTGAAACAGGTAATGCTGCCCAGGGAGTTGCTGTTACAGTAAGTGGTGGTGGTATAAGTAAAACACTGGATACCGGCTGGGGTTCAGCCGCCGGGACAAGAGTGTTTGACGATCTGCTGCCCGGATATTCTTATACAGTATCGGTTAATAATGGTACTACAGGGGTTGTTTCTCTCAACTGCAGCACTACGAGAAAGGATATTAATCTGACGTATACACCACCGGATAGTTGATAAGACCCAAAGTATGAGGTGAACAAGATTAAAAACTTTAAAATGCTTGATATGCTGTTAATCACCGGGATTGTTTTATGTGTGTTCTCGATAGCTTATGATGTTGTTTTGAAAAAAATGGAAGACCGAAAACAGTTGCAGCAACAGGAAGCAGTGGAATTATACAGAGAATTCAGGCGGCAGAAATTTGCCAGAAGAAAAAATGAGGAATCAGAAGTTGTCGCAATGGAACAAAAACTTAAAAAAGCCCTTCGGCTTGATCCGGAAAACATCGAGATACGTTTGCAGTTATACAAACTCTACGGAGACAAAAGCGAAAGCTTTAACAATCCGAAAGAAAAGAGAAAAAAACTGATTGAAGAAGGACTGCAAACAGATATTCCCGACAATCAAAAACAATTTCTCAAAAGACTCGCCGTTACATCAAGGTAATCTTTTCACAAGTCTTATCTATTAATTGTTTTCTTTTAACATTTCAGAAAAACAAAGATATAACGACTAAAATCAAATACAATTTTTTGGGGAACTAACCTATTTTTTTCTTGCGCCCGGAGGGAGTAGAGGGTATTTTGGTTGTAGCGTCTATACGGGAGGCGATAATTATTAAGACAAATAATAATCTGGGGAACTGGGGGGAAGACAGGGCGACGGCTTATCTTCAGGAGCTGGGCTGGGAGATAGTCGAGCGTAATTTAAATACACCGCCGGGCGAATGTGATATTCTTGCCCGGGACGGAAAGACACTTGTTTTTGTGGAAGTGAAAACCCGCCAGCAGGACTCTCAGGTTTCCGCTCTTGAGAGTATTACCTGCTCTAAAAGAGAAAAATTGCGCAGAATGGCCCGCTGGGTTATAAGCGATTATGAGCAACCTCCCGCCTGCCGTTTTGATGTGATTGCAATCACAATGGACGGCTTAAAATCAGATATAGATCATCTTAAAAACGCTTTTGGAGCGAAAGAATGACCCTGGCCAGGACATTTTCCGGGTTTGTTAGCGGAATTAAAGGAAATATCGTCACTGTAGAGGTTCACCTCGGGCGCGGGCTGCCGGGAATAAATATTGTTGGCCTGCCCGACCAGGCGGTTAAGGAGAGCAAGGAACGAATCAAACCGGCGATTAAGGAATCCGGTTTCGATTTTCCCAATGAAAGAATAACAATAAATCTTTCTCCTGCCGACCAGGCCAAAGAGGGGGCACTGTTTGATCTGCCGATTGCAATCGGTATATTGCTTGCTTCTAAGCAGCTTGAAATTACCGTGGAAGACATGGAGAAAAATCTTTTAGTTGGTGAGATTGCCCTGGATGGCAGCCTGCGGCCGGTTCCCGGAGTGCTACCGTTAGCGATGACCGCCGCTGAGAAAGATTTTTCCAGTATATTTATTCCACCACAAAACTATATTGAAGCCGAGCCGACCGATCTTGAGCCAGTTTGCTGTCCTCATCTGCGTTCCGCGATAGCTGTTTTAGAAGGTAGGCTTGACTCTTCACGACTGGTACCTGACCCAGAAGAGCAGAATTCTGCGTTTAAAGTGGGAGATTTTGCCGATGTTCGCGGCCAAACTGCAGCCAAGAAAGCACTCTGTATAGCTGCGGCCGGGCGACATAATGCCCTGATGATCGGGCCGCCGGGAACAGGAAAATCGATGCTGGCCAAACGGCTGCCGGGGATTTTACCCCCATTAACACGTGAAGAATCCCTGGAAACAACTGCAGTTCACAGTGTGGCCGGTGAACTTATAGATCGCGGTCAGTTGATAACAGTCCCGCCCGTGCGCTCGCCCCATCATACGATATCAGGGGCCGGTTTGATCGGCGGCGGCCAGGTTCCCAAACCCGGTGAAGCCAGTCTGGCCCATAACGGAGTTTTATTCCTTGACGAGATGCCCGAGTTCCAGCGAAGCATACTGGAAACCCTGCGCCAGCCGATGGAAAACAAAGAGATGCATATTTCTCGTGCCAGGGCTTCATACACGTTTCCGGCCAATTTTTTATTGCTGGGGGCCATGAATCCCTGTCCCTGCGGTTTTCTCACTCATCCTGACCGCCAGTGTATATGCACCCCTTCCCAGATTGACCGCTACCGGCGCAAACTGA
>JBKGYI010000250.1:0-2733 GCA_046546195.1 bacterium
GCTGGGTTAACCCAGCTGTCAATGGCGGTTTTTGACGGCATTGACGGCTGTCCAGTGGGCGAATCTATTCACAACGTTTTTGTCGTGAATAATTCGGGTTAGGTTTGGCTTTGGAAAAGAAATATACAGAAATAGCGAAATATTTAAAACAGCACGAAGCGAAACAAAGATGAAAAAAATATATAAAATTAAATTACTAGATGTATAACTAAGACTACCGTCAGGCGAATATGGTAAGATAGTTTTAAGCAAAATCTCAACAAAGCGAGTGAAAAGTTTAAAAAGCGGAAAAGTGATGGCAATGAATATGGGAAAAGTTTCTAAAATCTTCGCATTATGTGTCGCTGTATTTTTTGTTGGTTTTATTATTGCATATTGGTTTTATTCTTATCCAGAATCTGTCAAAGATTCTTCCTATAGTATTGGTTTTTGGTATTGGAGTAGTCGCTTGCCTGAAAACAACTCATTGGCTCGCATGGAGTCTGAAATTGATGAATTTTATATTTTTACCGGTGAATTGGAGAAGTATTTGAACCAGAAAAAGGATGGGGAAGTTCCGGGCTGGTCGTCTTATCGATAATAAATGTGTAAACATTAGTCAAATAATACTGAGTAAAAACTACTAATCGCCGGGAAGTAAAAATCCGTCGAAGGGGGAGACTGTTTTGGTTGAGGATTTTGAAAAAGATTTTCTTTATGAACTGGCCCGCTTAAAAACAGGGTTGGGCGGGGAAAGACTTCGGGAAGCTGTCCAAAGTTTTTTGAGCGAAAATAGTTCTGCCGGGCCGGCGGAACTGGCCGGGAATTTTAACGAATGGCTTGGCGAGTTTATGCGCGAAAAAGCCGCGCGGGAAACCGAAGAGCGGGTTGCTTCTTCCGGTATGGTGTATGATGAAACAAAATTGCGCGATATACTGCAGAAAAAATTTCTGATCAACTCTTTTCGTCCCGGCCAGCTTACAGCCATAAAAAACATAATGACTTCTCATCACACCCTGCTGGTGATGCCCACCGGCAGCGGTAAATCGCTCTGTTATCAGCTTCCCGCCCTGGCCGGCGGAGGTTTGAGCCTTGTCATATCTCCTTTGATTTCCCTTATGAAAGACCAGGTGGATAAGCTCAAGACAATTGGTGTCTCGGCGGCTGCAATCAACAGCAGTTTTTCTGCTAAAGAGCAGATGAAAACAATAGCTGCGATGCAGGAAGGAGATTACAACCTTGTTTATATTGCTCCCGAACGACTGGAAAGCCGCCTTTTTCAACAATCTCTGGAGGGGATTAAAGTTGATTTATTAGCTATTGATGAGGCCCACTGTATTTCAAAATGGGGTTATGATTTTAGACCTTCTTTTCGCCGCATCCCCGAAGCATGGCAAAAAGTGGGCCGGCCGGTAGTACTGGCTACCACGGCCACGGCGACCCCACGGGTGCAAAAAGATATTCGCAAGCAACTTTCTCTGCCGGATATGGAAATTAAAGTTCACGGTTTCGACCGCCCCAATCTTTACTTTGAAGTGGCTCGATTCACCGATGAAAAACAGAAAGAAGATGAGCTACTGGAGGCCCTCGCTAATTTAAAAGAAGGCAGTGCCATAGTATACGTTGGAACCCGGAACACGGCAGAAATAATCTGCCGTATGATTGAGGAAACCAGCGAATTGTCGGTTCGTTATTATCACGCCGGTATCGACCGGGAGGAAAGAAAAACAATTCAGAAAGATTTTTTAAATGACCGGGTCCGGGTAATGGTGGCGACCAATGCTTTCGGAATGGGAATCGACAAACCGGATATCCGGCTGGTTGTTCACTATAATATCCCCGGCACAGTGGAATCTTATTACCAGGAGGCCGGCCGGGCGGGTCGGGATGGAAAATTAGCCCGCTGCCTGCTTTTTTTCTGCGAAACAGATCTGCAACTGCAGCGTTATTTTATAAACAATGACTCTCCGGACAGTGACCGGTTATACAAACTCTATGACCTGATCCGCCAGTCACCACCGGGTAATGAAGAAAATCCACTGCCCGTGGGCCGCTCCGCTCACTGTGATCCGGCCCAGCTCCGCTTAGCGTGTGGATTAAATGAAGCAAAACTGCGGACCGGAATCCGGTTGCTGGAGGAGGCGGGCTGGATTGAAAATCTTGGCCGCAAAAAAGGAAAACAGTATTTAAAAATCTGCGCCGAAAATTATCTTGAATTTGATAAACAGATAAGCAGACAGCAAAAACGAAGGCGGGAAAAATTTAACAGGCTATATAAAATGGTTGATTATAGCGCCGACAGTGTTAAATGCAGGCGGCGTTATATACTGAACTATTTTGGCGAAGAATATGATTCAAAAACTTCTCCCTGCTGCGATTGTTGTGAGGGATTGACTGCTGAAAACCCGGCGAAATTAACTAAAACAGAAAAAATAATTATTGCTGCGGTAAAAAAACTCGGAAAAAAGATGAAAGAGCAGCGACTGGCAATGATTTTAAGCGGCTCGCCGGGTTCCGATATTCAAAACAAATACGGTGAAACAGAGTTATATGGTAAACTATCCGCTGTGGAAGCGACACAGATACGCGACTGTATCGACAGAATGTTAGATGACGGATTGCTGCGCAGAACCCGGCGCGGCAGACTGGCAATAAAAAAAGAAACCCAGATTTACAGGCCAGCGGAACCGGATTATGATTATCCTCTTTTTTAAAACTGCCGTAAAAAAATCACATAAGAACGTATTATATGAG
>JBKGYI010000251.1:0-2662 GCA_046546195.1 bacterium
TTCTGCTCACCAAAGCCCTCCGCTCATCCCCTCCTCCACTCACCAAAGCCCGCTCACCGCAGCCTTGTCCGCCGGACGCGGGCTTGCTAAAATACACTAACCCAAACAAAGGAGCTGCTCATCTTGTACGCAAACCCCCTCGTCAGCGTTGTATTGCCCACCTACAACCGCGGTTCAACAATAAAATCCGCTATTTCAAATATTCTTCAGCAGTCGTTCAATGCTTTTGAGCTAATAATTGTCGATGACGGTTCCACCGACAATACCGCCGCGGTCATTAATGATATCTCCGACAGGAGAATTCGTTTTCTTCGTCTCGAAAAAAACAGCGGCCCGGCCGCGGCGCGCAACAGAGGAATAGAAGCAGCCCGTGCTAAATATATTGCTTTCCAGGACAGCGACGACCTCTGGCATCCCGAAATGCTGGAAGAATGTTATCATGCAATGGAACATTCTTCCGATGATGTGGGGCTCGTTTATACAGACTGGCTGATCGTCCCCGGCAACTACCTCGGCTCGCTCTCAATCTCGCGCACTTCTGCGTCCTCCGTGGAAACTCAATCGCTGCTCTATAACGCAATTTTCCCCAATCACGGTTTTGTAAAAACAGATGTTTTTAAAAAAATTGAAAATTTTGACACTACACTGCCAATACGCGAAGATACCGAACTCTGGCTGCGGATGGCAAAGAATTTTAAATTTAAGCACATCCCCAAAACACTCGGTATTTACCGAATTCATCCGGGTGGAGTCAGTCGCAATACAAATCTCAGAAAGCAAGCAACTATAAATATCTATAAAAAACATAAAAAAACCATTGACTCCGCCTATCAAAATGAAGAAACCCTGATTTTAGATAAGCTGCAAAAGAAATTAGCCGAGCGAATGCTTTTCATCTGGGGCACCGGTAGCGCTGGTGAACGCGCCCTGCACTTGCTTGAAAAATGGAATTTCGAAGTCGAAGGATTTTTTGAGTCAAGCATACACGAAAGAAAAACAACGAAGCGCTATAGAAACAAAAAAGTATACGGACCAATTCATCTGCTCACAAAAAAATGGAAACAAAGTCCGTTCATCCTCGTCGAATCAGTTTACATCGGCCAGATAGAAACCCTGCTAAAAAGCTCCAATCTTCAACCCGGAGAAGACTACGAACTGAATCTACTGAGCCCGCTGAATGAAATCAAACCTCTTTAAGCAGATTTAGTTCTCTTATAATCCAGGGGAAAGATTCTTCAAACTCCGTAAAAAGATTGTATATTTTCCCCCGAAAAGATTCGCTCTCCAGCAGCTCCTCTTCGATTTCTTCTCCCCACCTGTGGCTGGTTATCAGCACACTACCTTCGAACTGTTCGCTATATTTTTTTAAGACTATTCCTTCTGTGTGCTTGCTTTGTTGCGGAGAGCGGTCGAGTATTCCCGCCAGCGAGAACTCAAGTCTGTCCTTTCTCTCCAGAATAAATTCTGCCACCATTCCCTGCGGAGCTAACCAGAGAGGCTGTTCGATTCGCCCGCCGGACACTGCTTTATTTAAAAGTTTAACCAGTCCCGGATAATTCGTCGATGGCGTCTCCAACGAATTGACATCAACCTCCGTTCGCCTGACAAAATCAACCAGACGTCGGGCCATTGTTTCTCCCGCCGTCCCATCAGTCACATTATAAACCTCATTAACCGCCTGCTTGCGAAGCCGAGGTTGAGGCAGATCATCACGTAGTGCTTTTCGTATGGCGAGCGACAGCTCTTCTGGACCGTCGCACTGAATTCCCACATCCGCATATTTCCAGAAGCGCAACCCATGCTCCACATCTCGGCGAAACCAGGGCGCATTAAGCACTACCACGGGCCGATCGGTAAAAGCAAACTCATACAGCGTCGACGGGCTGTCACACACATATAGATCAGCTCGTCGTAAAATTTCTTTAAAATCCCGCGTCCAGTCAATCCCCAATTCCTCATAAAAAGGAATCAACTCATCAATAAAACGAGGATGGCCATGACCTAATAGCTTCCACTCATTATTTGCAGCCAGCTCGGGAAGTATTGATTTATAATGCGGGAAAGTGCCTCGCGTCTCAGGAACTGCCTTATGATTGAAATGAAATGAAATCCCCACCGTCGGTGGATGGTCTCTTTCTTTTTTAAAACCGGCCCAACGATCCATCTTAGGACTTCCGGCCACAATTTTCGTTGTTTCTGGATGTTTTTCTTCAAAAATCTCCCTGCTTGCTGAACCGGGTAGCAAATCAACTATAACATTTTTCCGATTTCCGGGTACTTTTTTCTCATCAATGTACGACTGCCCCACTCCGTGGGAAAGACGAGCCAGAGGGCGTTCCAGAAAATATATCATGCAGTCCCGGTCATCCGGAATAATCAACAACCGGGGGCGCACCTCAAGCTGTTCACAAAGTTCATATGGATTTTCCACGCACACCACTTCCGGTGGCAAACCACAACCATTCATATTATGCATGTGAGTACTTACATAATATTTTCCCCTGTTTGCTGCTGGCAGTTCCTGCCACAGCGGCGTAAGGTGTTGAGCATAATGCGGCTGCCAGACAAAAGCATCAATTTGATCATCTAACTGACTCATAACTACCAATTTTTATACCCCTCGGGAAAAGCTATAATTATTTCATGTTTAAACTCTGGTTTT
>JBKGYI010000252.1:0-2652 GCA_046546195.1 bacterium
AAAACACATAGCCGGCGGGCTACAAAAATATTACCCGAATCGCCGCTGTATAATAATCAATGTCGATAACGCTTCCACCGATAAGACAAAAGAAAACTTCCTGAATGCCGATACCGGTCCTATCCCGCGCGGTTATATTTCCACCGCTGCCGGAAAAAAAGGGAAAGGCCGTAATTTTCATAACCTTTTTGAATATATCGCCACTGTTGAGGCCGAAGCCGCCGTCGTCATGGATGCCGATTTAACAAGCAGCAAACCGGAATGGATGGTCAAGTTCCTGCAGCCGGTTCTTGAGGGAGGATGCAGTTTTGTCTCCCCGATCTACAAACGTCACCCCTACGATGGCACAATTACCAACAATCTCTGCTATCCAATCACTTATGCCCTCAACAAATATGACATCCGCCAGCCAATCGGCGGGGATTTTGCTTTCGACGCCGCGATGGCCTCGCACTGGCTAAAGGAAAACTGGTATGAATGCACAATGCAGTACGGGATAGACATATTTATGTCCACCACCAGTGTCTACCAGGGCGGAAAAATAGGCAGCACTCACCTGGGGCAGAAAGCACACAAACCCAGCGCTCCCAACCTGCTGCCGATGTTCCAGGAAGTATGCTTGAGTCTGTTCAACATCCTGCGCGATGACAGGGATAAATGGGAAAACCTGGCCAGCGATGTGCGCCAGCCGGAAAAATATTTCCCTCCTACCGGCGAACAAAGCCCATTCCCCGAGCTGACTGTGGATACAGGGGCAATCACACTGCGCATCGAGGAAACGTATGAGAAATGGGGTAAAAACATGGGAATCTTCCTTGACGGCGAACTGCTCACAGAAGCGGTAAAACTGATTGAGACTGACGATTACAGTCTTGACAGTGAAATGTGGGTTGAAGTTCTGCTTGCCGCTCTGAAATCATACCTGGAAACCAGCAATGAAAAGATAATAACAGGTCTGCTGCCCCTCTATTTTCTGCGACAGATTTCTTTCATCAAAAAGACACAGGATATGCCGCCGGAAGAATGTGAAAAACTTTTCCATCAGCAGGCCGAACTTCTCAGGCAGAAAGCGGAGAAATTACTTTAAACACTGCCACACCTAATGCAGCGCGCAGCCTCCATTGTTTTCCGTGGAGAAAAGCAGCGGAAAGACTATGTCACTCGTGCAGCAGGGAATCCAGACGGCAAGAAATAAAAATAGTGCAATTACCGCTATCTGAACTGCTGTAACTCCCGTACCAAGAGCCATCATAATGTGAAACAGGGAAGTGTAAGTACTCAGCAAAACATGCCCGGCATGGGGAAACCTGGTCCGGGGCCAGAAAAACGCTATCGCAATTCCCAGCAGGGCCAGCGGATTAACCAGCCACCATTTTTCAATAAACCCGATATGAACCCCCCTGTTTGGCAGATCAAGCAGATATTCTCCCAGGTAGGGAATAAACGAATCGCTCAGAGTGGCAATAAAAATAGAACCCGTATAACCTATCACTATCGTAGAAACAATATTATTTTTTTCACTGTGCAACCTGTACATCCCCGTTGTTGCCAGGGCGCTCAAGAGGACATGCAGTGGATGCAGAGTCCAGAATAACTGCTGCGAAAACTGACGCGGCAAATTAAAATAGATAATCGCCAGAAAAATCAAAACACCGCTGAGCGATCCCAGCATCGTAAACGGAATATGCCCCCGCAATTCACGTCCTATAAGTGAAACACTCATTATAAAAACCTCGCTTCATAAAAAAATTCACTTATGTTTAAACAGGTTAAATAACAGACCAAATTTTATCGGTCGCGCCTGGTGCCGTGATCATACCGAATTAGCTGGTATGCTCTGGTTGTTTCCTGGGGATAAAGGGTGAATTCAGTTTTTATCCGATTATGTGCTTGTTTCACATGGGGATGACTGGCGCGCAGAATTTCCCAGTAGCTGTGGGGAAACTCCTGATGCACTTCAACATTCACCGGAATCCTTCGGAAATTGTCTACTTTTATTTCAACATCTTCGCGCTCTGTCCAGCCGTCAACCTGTTTTTTCTCATCAAAAGAATAGTTCAAAGTTTCCCGGTTCATAACCACCCTTTTTACCCGAACATCCCTCGCTTTACCGAGTTCAACCAGAGCCTCTTCCCCGGGAGAAACAAAATTAAGCCGACTTTCATTTATCCTGGTGAAGTTGCCGTCATCCGCCTGTTTTACAACCCGGATCAAGCCGGCTGGCAGAGCTGAAGCTTCCCCTTCGGCCGGTTTGTTTTTAAAACGAAGATGGCGGGTCGGACTGCTATTCCCCCGCCGCGAACGATAGCGGTAAAGGTTATCTGCTTCAAAATTGCCGGAGGTGAACGCTATTATTTTTTGAGAAGCGGCAGGCAACTTATGCCAGCCCTCTATTTCAAGCAACCGGTATTCGGCCAACTCACGGCTTTCCACCCGGGGGGCCGCATCAGCGCTGTCCATCTGAGGGGCAGCCGCCATTAATTTTCGGGCCTCCGACACCATGCCCTGCTCTGTGCCCCGCTGGCGGGGTGCAGTACCCTGTCTTTTCTGCCGCCAATTTTTAATCACTCCGGCAATTTTGTTCAACAGGTGAATATCTCCCATTAAAAGATTAATCTTTGTTTTTTTTAATTCCAGCGGAGAGTTATTGGC
>JBKGYI010000253.1:0-2647 GCA_046546195.1 bacterium
GGGCGGCAGGACGCAAATCTGCAGCACAAAAAAACATCATTACTGTTCGTTCGGAAGATTTAATACAAAATATTTCAGAAAGTATAAACGAACTGGCCACCAATGGTCACCCCCGCTGGTATCCCCTAAAATTTGAGGGCCATTCGACACATACACTGTTATGGAACCCTTTTCCGATTTAGGGGATTTGCGGCCCCGCTCCTGCTGGCTGGAAATCGACCTCGACGCTCTGCTCAATAATCTTGCCGTTATTCGGAGCAGACTAAACAATTCAACTCCAATTATGGCCGTAGTAAAAGCCGAGGCTTACGGCCACGGAGCAGAAATCGTTACTAAAACTCTAAGCGACAGCGGCGTTGATTTTTTCGCCGTCGCCACCCTGGAAGAGGCTTTGAAACTACGCCGTTTTGGTATCCAGGACAGAATCCTGATCATGGGCCACACCGCCACCTTTAAAGCGGATGAAATGCTCAATCAGAACATCACCCCGATGATCTACTCCTACCGGATGATGCAGGCCCTGCAAAAAGAAGCAGCACACCAGAACATCAAGACAAATATTCACCTAAAAATCGATACCGGCATGGGCCGGCTTGGTCTATTGCCCAACGAGCTACCGGCCTATCTTGAAGAACTTAAAAACTGCAGTAATTTAAACCTGGAAGGGGTGGCAACCCACTTCCCGGTCGCCGGAGAGAATGACTCCTACACCCTCCAGCAATACAGTGAATTTGAAGAAATCAAAAAAATGGTGCGAAAATACAAATTTTCGCCAAAATATTTTCACAGCAACAACTCAGCCGCAATCTTTAGCGATTCGCCTCCCAACAACGGTCTTGTTCGACCCGGACTTACTCTCTACGGTTATTCCCCACTGGAAAAACTCAAAATAACAAAATTAAAACCGGTGATGCAGGTAAAAAGCAAACTGGCTGATTTTAAATGTCTGCCGCCCGGCAAAGGAATCAGCTACGGGCGCACTTTCGTCCCTAAAAAACCAACCTGGATCGGGGTCATTCCGGTTGGCTATGCTGACGGATATCCACGAGATTTCAGTAACCGGGGTTATGTCCTTAAATCAAGCCGGCGGCGACCAATACTGGGGAATGTCTGCATGGACATGACAATAATAGAATTGGAGGAAAACGAAGATCCGGAAGGAACAGTTACATTGATGGGGAAAGACGGAGAGGAAAGTTTGTGGGCCGATGACCTGGCTAAATGGCATGATACAATAACCTATGAGATACTGACCCGTTTCAGCCAGCGGCTACCCCGGATTTACATTAAAAACCAGAAAGCAGTCGCAATAAAAACAGAACAGGGAATCACGGAGTGCAACTTATAAAGGTGATTAGCAGGGAGCGGGGGGGACAATGTATGGGGGTATGGGGGTAACAGCTTCGAAGAGCGGAAGAACTGAGGAAACTTCAAAAGCAAAAGCGACATCAACATGGATTCCGGCTCAGGGGCCGGAACGACGGAGAAGACGGGGAAATCTGAACTGTTTAACTTGAAACTGTGAACTACTGTTAACAGGAGGTTTTCTTATTGAAAACTCGCAGCCGTGGATGGGCTATTATTGCTCTGGATCTTATTATTATTCTTGGAGTTTATTTTATCTTTATCCAATACCAGGGGAGGCATCTATCCTCTCCTGAACCGCAGGATTATCTTAAGATAGAAGCCGACGGAGTTGTTTACGGGTTAAAAGTTCACCGGGAAAGCGAAGACCGGCTGCGATTTGTTTTTAGTCTTAAAAACGAATCCAATAAAACCCAAACCGTTACCTTCCCGGAGGGAGTCAATGTTTTCCTGACCGACCAGGACGATTACCACATCCACCTGAAGTTAGATTTAAAAACCGACCAGGTTGAGGTTAATGTCGGAGAAAAACGATCATGGCAGCGAGATTTTCTATACCCCCAGGACGCCCCCGAAAAGCTCTACGGTGCTTTGTATATCGACGATGATCGCGAAGGAATAATCGAAATCCCTTGAAACACGCAGACGGTGAAGAAGAGTTTATCGCCGGACTAATAAATTTGACCGGCGGAGATAAATCTCTTTTAGGTGACGACTGCGCCCTGCTAAAAAACTATAATCCCCCCCTGCTGATTGCCGCCGATTGTCTGACAAAAAATATCCACTATGACAATAGTTTCACACCCGCTCAGATAGCAGAAAAACTTGTCGGGGTAAATGTAAGCGATTTTGCCGCCATGGGCGGGCGGCCACAAAATGCCATCTTGACCCTCTGCAGCAGCCGGGGAATAGAATTTCAGGAAGAACTATCCACAAATATTATTAAATATTTGAACAAAAAAAATGTGACCCTGGTCGGGGGGGATATATCAGCAGCCCCAAAAAACCACGAAACCGTGACGCTCACAATGTTAGGCGCGATAAAAAAAGAAACGTTAATGTGGCGCCACCTTGGTCAACCTGAAGATTTACTGGCAATCAGCGGTCCGTTAGGTGGAGCGGCCACAGTATTAAGTACCGGCAGCAGCAAGCGGGAAATTCTCCACCAGATCCCCGACAATCTATCTCTCGGTGAAAACCTGGCCGAACTCGGAGTCCGCTGCGCAATTGATATCAGTGACGGACTGCTAAAAGACCTGCAGCGAATACTGCGGGCTTCAAA
>JBKGYI010000254.1:0-2616 GCA_046546195.1 bacterium
AAAAAAGCGGAGTGAAGTGACTATGACGATTAAATACCACAGGAAACGCCATTTTGGTTCTTATGGCGGTCAGTATGTGCCCGAAACCATGCTGGAAGCACTGGAGGAACTGGCGGCAGCCTATAAACGCTGTCGAGATGACCGTGATTTTCAAAACAGGTTTCGAAAAATCTTAAAAGAATATGCCGGCCGGCCGACACCTCTGACTTTTTGCGAACGTTTTTCCGAAACAGTTGGTTGCGAGGTCTATTTTAAAAGGGAAGATTTGAATCATACCGGAGCACATAAATTAAACAATACTATCGGCCAGATATTGCTTGCCGATTATATGGGCAAAGAAAGAATAATAGCCGAGACCGGCGCAGGGCAGCACGGGGTGGCTACGGCCACTGTCTGCGCCTATTTTGATAAAGAATGCATAGTATATATGGGTAAGGAAGATATGCGTCGCCAGGCCCTTAATGTTTATCGAATGGAGCTGCTTGGTGCTGAGGTTAGGAAAGTAAGCAGTGGAGCGGGAACTCTTAAGGATGCCACCAACGAGGCGCTGCGCGACTGTGTGAGCAACATTGATGACACTCATTATTTGATTGGTTCGGTTGTCGGACCGTTTCCCTATCCGCATATAGTCAGAGATTTTCAATCGGTAATAGGCGAGGAAACCCGCAGCCAGTTTGAACAACTGGCCGGTGGTCTACCCGACCTGCTGGTTGCCTGTATTGGCGGTGGTTCCAATGCCATGGGTTTGTTTGCACCGTTTTTGTCCGACGATATGCCTTTCCTGGGGGTTGAGGCCGGAGGATCGGGTCTTGAAAGCGGAAAACATTCGGCCGCGCTGGTGACCGGAGTGCCGGGGGTGCTGCACGGAAGTAAAAGTTATTTAATGAGCGATGAGGACGGTCAGGTGCTTATCCCTCATAGCATCACTGCCGGCCTGGATTATCCCGGAGTGGGTCCCCAGCTTTCCGATTTGAAAGATTCAGGTCGGCTGCGGGTTGTTGCTGCTGAGGATAAAACCGTAATCAACGGTTTTAAAGCCTTTTCGGAGTTGGAAGGAATTATTCCGGCGCTTGAACCGTCCCATGCCATCGGTTACATGCTTGAACAGAAAGAAGATTTTTCTGATTATGAAAAAATAGTCGTAAATCTTTCCGGTCGCGGTGACAAAGATGTAATAACTGTCGCCAACTATGAGGGGCGTCAGCTGGATCTATAAAATATGAACCGGGATAAGTTAGCAAACGAGCCCGGATTGCACGCGATTGATTTTTAGTAATATTCAGAGTTTGATAGATTTTCAAGGAGGACAAGATGAGCCGGATAAAAAAAGCATTTAAAAAAAGAAAAAAACAGGGTGGGAAGCTGTTTATACCTTATCTTTGTGCCGGTGATCCCGACCTGAAAATAAGCCTGGAACTTCTGTTTGAAGCCGAGCGGGCGGGGGCTGACCTGATTGAAGTCGGTATTCCATTCAGTGATCCGACAGCGGACGGCCCGACAATTCAGTCCGCTATCCTGCGCAGTTTGAACGGGGGGACAAAATTAAAAGATATGTTTGAGCTGGTCAGCCGTTTCCGGGAAAAATCTGAAGTTCCTGTGGTCATGATGACCTATTACAATCCGATTCTCCGTTACGGAGAAGAAAAATTTGTCGAAGCCGCCCGCCGGGCCGGTGTTGACGGGTTGCTGGTTGTTGACCTGTCTCCGGAGGAGGGGCTTGATTTTTTTAAACTGGAAGAAGAAAAAGGGCTGGAATCTGTTCTGCTTGCCGCCCCCCCGACTTCTCTTGAACGGGTAAGTGAACTGAGTAAAATAGCCGGTGGTTTTATCTACTATGTGCTGGTAAAAGGGGTGACCGGTGTGCGGGATGGTTATGATGCCGGTCTGGCCCGCCGGCTGGGGGAAGTTGTCTCCGCAAGTGAAAAACCGGTTGTCGTTGGTTTTGGAGTTTCTTCCTATGAGAAGGTCAAAGATTATGTTGAAGCCATTGACGGTGTTGTGGTCGGCAGCGCTCTTGCAAAAGAAATTGAAGCTAATCCTGGTGACAGAGAAGCTATTTTGAAAAAAGTTGGCGAAAAGATGGTTTCCCTGGCCCGTCCGCTGCACGGGGAAGGTGACTGATGGTTTGAGACGATTATCTTTCCTGATTGGTGTTCTTTTCTTTTTGCTTTTTTTAACTCCGGCTCTTCTGGCAGCCGATACCCCTTCCTTTTACTATAAAATAGAACTGGAATCTTCGATCAATCCCGTTACTTCCGGATATTTGCAGCGCGCTTTGCGGCGCACTGAAGAGACAAACAGAGCAGCAGGATTAATCATACGTTTGAATACGCCGGGCGGACTTATGAATTCCATGGAAGAGATGACAACGGCTATTATGCGTTCGCGAAAACCGGTCATTGTCTGGGTCGGCCCGACCGGAGCCCGTGCCGCTTCGGCGGGTGTGTTTATTACTTACGCCGCTCACGTGGCGGCGATGGCCGAGGAAACCAGGATCGGTGCGGCTCATCCTGTCTCCGGCGGGGGGGAAGATATGGGCGAGGATATTAAAGAAAAAGTGATCAGCGACGCCTACGCTCAATTGAGGGTTATGGCCCGCCGGCGGGATAGAAGTGA
>JBKGYI010000255.1:0-2584 GCA_046546195.1 bacterium
ACTCCGCTTCGGGGTAAAACTCCCGCCAGACCAAGCATCGGCAGATACGGTGTTTCAAAAAAAGCGGGGCTATCGGCAGGGGCATTAAAACCAATAAACGGGGCAAAACGACGGGCCGGGCCATCAGGGTCGGGTATAAAATTTATATGACCAAACCCCGCACTTTTTTCTAACAACTCTTCTATGGGAATAGCAGCCGTGGGGACACGCGGAAATACCACCGGCCCCTCAATATTATAGCCAAACGGTTTCGTAAGCTGCCGGTATTCCTGTAAACTGCGCCGGCCAGGACGCACATTCTGCTGAAAATCAAAAGTCAGCGCATGATAAACATCAGTAAGAGCGGTTCCCTGGGCCAGCAGCTGGTCATCACTACGAGCCAGGTCACCAACCTGGTTTAGCAGTTGCTCATAATCATTGACCGGAAAACGACCCTGCTGAATAATCTGATTGCGTACCCTTTCCAGATTCCTGTACATATTTTGGGCCTGCTCCTGGGTCACCTGGGTTCGACTTGGTTCCCAGTAACCAATATCAACCATTATTTGATCCGCTTCCTGCAAATACTGGAAAATATAAGCCATTATTCTACGCGGCCAGGGCCAGCGCCCCAGGACATCACGGTAGCGAAAAATAGCGTCCTCGGTAATTCCCAGGATAACAATATCATCACTGGCCTTATCCGGGCGGGCCAGCACTCTGTGCCTGAGATCAATCAATGGATATTCAACGCGGCGAAAAAGATGGATCTCAGTGCGCTCCACCTCGTAATAATAGCCCAACCCCAGTGTAAACACGACAATAAGCGCAATTACCACTCCCCACATCTTGTTCTCATTTACCCAGTCAATTAATTGCGACAATTTATCATTAACAGACATAAAATCTCTCCCGTAAGAGGCTGGCACATAAATCTAATTATTTACTTCCCTGAACGTATATTAACTGATAGAATCATTTCAGGCAAATAATGTCTGTAAACATCCAAAACCTTCCAAAGGCTCCGCCCCTGGCGGGTGGAAAACAGCGGGAGGGGGTGTTAAAAAATTATGATAAACGGCTTATAATAATTTGTCCGGGGTATTATTATGCAAAACTCAGGAATTACTATCGATATAATCGGGGATTCCGGTCCGTTTTCAATGCTGGGAAAAAGTATCGGTTATCGAATCCGGGTCGGTGCTGCCGAGTTCCTGCTTGACTGCGGCGCTCCGGTTTTCCAGCTGCTCGGCGAAGAAGGACTGGCTGAATTACAGGGTTTGATTATCACCCACTCCCACGCAGATCACAATCGCTGGTTTACCGATATGGCCCTCTTTAACTATTTTTCTGCCCGAACAAGCGAAAAACTAAATCTTTTTTGCAGCAAGCAAATTCTTACCGAACTGCAGCAATCGTCACACTATGCCCTGCGGCAAACTTTAGGCCCGCAGCGCCAGCAGATTGTCAATATTGGTTTTGATGATTATTTTAACGCACACATACTGGGTAGCCAGCCGCGTTACGCTTGCAAACAAATGGCGATTGACAACCAGATAACCTGGCGCGTCGTCGATGACAGCGGTAATATTCTTCCGCCGGGAAAAGCAAAAGTTTTTCTTCGCGATGATCTGCAGGAACCCCGCATGCTGTTCAAGGATCCGGTTGAAAACATCTGGGTTGAACCTGAATCTTTTTATTCCTATACGGACGACCGTTTTTATAAAAATACGGATGATATCAGCCACACACATCCCTGCGGCTTAAAAATAACTCCGGTTAAAGCAACCGCCTGGCACGGCCCCCATACAAATTCTTATCTCTTCGAATACGATAATGAAAAAATATTTTTCTCCTCCGATACCCACTACAACCCCCGCCTGTGGCAGCAGCTTACACAGCGCCGCCAGGGAAGCCATAACCCCCCCGAAGATCTGTTCGTATTAAACGATGATATCAATTCTTACATCGAAAAGACGTGGAGCCGGCAGCGACTCGAAAGAGCACTCTCGTTTTACAATGAACAGTTAATGACAATTCATGATGTTACCGGACCTCACGGACAGGTACACACCCCTTACCATTTTCTTGAAAAAAGAAATTCGCGGATAATCCTCACCCACAGTCCCGATGAATTCACCACTCTTCATCCCCTGGCCCATCTGAAAAAAACTTTTTTCCTTAACAACAATCAGATTTTTGAGAAAACAAAATCCGGCCAGATATTCCCGATTATCGGCGATTGCTTCCACAAAGTATTTTCAAGATTTTTTATCGGTTTTAAAAATGAAAACGGCGACTGGCGGCTTGTAAAAAAATCATCGGGAGAATATGATGTTTTAAGTGAGAATGTTAAAAATACTGACTGTCAGGAATTATACAGGGTTGAACTATACGAAGATATCGGTGGAGAATACTTCCCCGCCCTGAAGAAAAAAAATCAGCGTTACATACTGCGTCCGGACGGCAAAGTTGAACTTCAGACTCACGACACCAAACAAACAAACGGAAAAGTAGTCACCGGTCAGCGCCAGCAGTTGACCGACCGGCATCCCCCCCGCTAAAGTTTATTTATAAATCTTTTCCTCAAAAAACAGATCAACAA
>JBKGYI010000256.1:0-2582 GCA_046546195.1 bacterium
TTCCGGTGGTTAAATTGAAAAAACACTGAAAAAACTGTTGTGTTTTAATAATTATGTAGATAATATGATTATTCGAAGGTCAAAAACGGGTGAAATTAGGTTTTCTTGCCAAAAGAAGCCATAGAAACAAAAAATTTGCTGGTAAAAGTTATTTAAAAAAGGTATAGTTTATTTTTATGAATAAATTCAGTCTTGAAAGGGAACGGAACAATTCAATTTAAAATTGCATTAGAAGTTGAAAGGAGGGAATTTTAATGGCTGATCTCGTATACAAAAGTCGTGTAAAAGACGTAATTAAGGAAAAAGGGCTGCTGTGTGACAGCAACCTGCCGGCTGCCGCCGGAGACAAGATGCTCGCGCTTCTTAACGAAGCTGCGAAACGTGCTCAGGCCAACGGTCGCAAGACTGTTCGCCCCGAGGACCTCTAAGTCCATTAACCCCGGAGAGCAATTCTCTCCGGGGTTTTATTTTTTTGTACCATGCTCGGCCAGCCAGCGCTGCTGCTGATTGTAAGCGTGGAGAAGTGTGATTATCTTTTTCTTTCGAATAAGACGCTGCAGGTCCTGCGGTGTTATCTTTCCTTCTTCCAGGCGCCGGCGGCGTTCATTTTTCACAGCCTGGATATCCTCTATTAAAATCTGGCGGCCGCGGTGACTCATATTCTCCCCTATCAGTTCAATCAAACTGCTGTCGCGATCATAAATAACCCAGGCCAGGTTTTTAAAAGAAACACTGCGAATAATCTGCTGAATAAGACGGGGATCCCAGTCAAAAAAATCCTGCAAAGATGGCAGGGAGGTTTCAATTTTTTCAAGAAATTCAGGAGCTTCCCGTTCGAAAATATCAAGCAAAAAATCGCGTCTTTGGGGCTCAAGATTCAGCAGAAAGTCAGAGAGCCAGGCAAGATCAGATTCAGGAAGCACAGAAAAAGCCATCACAACAGCCTCCGAACAAACATTTTTTCAGGAATCAAAAGTTTCCTGGTCAATAGCCAGCTCCCGGGCGGCACGGGCGGTTTTCAGGGGGGAATTCGGGTCTTCCTCGCGAAAATCATCAATAACAACCTGGGTGCGCACCCGGCGCACCCCGCTTTCGAAAGGGGCTTCATGCATTTTCCTGATAACCTTCATCACCTCACCAAGCGGGCCGCGAACCACAGTGCCCAGCGGAGTTTCCTGAAAATTCATCTCCGAGAGATGGGCGATTCGGATACATTTGCGAATATACTCGGTAATATCAGCGCGAGAGGTGCCGATGGGAGTAACAGTTATCTGAGCAACAACCAGAGGTTCTTTAGCCATTATCAATCAATCCAAAACTTATATCAAGGCTGTGGAAAGAATGGGTTATGCTTCCGACCGAAACCCGTTCGATCCCTGTTTTACAAACTTCTTCAAGATTTGAGTCAGTTATTCCCCCCGATAATTCCACGCTCAAATCTCCGGGGATAGATTTACAGATATCCTTTATCCGATCCGGTTTTATATTATCCAACATTAAGACATCAATGTCAAAATTTACGGCCTCATCGATCTCAGCGGGGGAATGTATTTCTACCACCACCTCATCAACAGCGTCAAAATCCACTTTCTGCAGGGCGCAGGTCAAACCGCCGGCCGCCTGCTTGTGATTATCTTTTATCATAACTGCTTTATCGAGTCTCAGCCGGTGATTGCAGCCGCCTCCGCAGCGAACCGCATATTTTTGCAGCAGACGCAGATGTGGAACTGTTTTGCGGGTGTCATAAATTTTAACGTCATAATTAGCGGCTATATCAACCAGCCGCCCGGTGGCACTGGCTACTCCGGAAAGCTGCTGCAGATAGTTTAAGGCGACCCGCTCGCCGGTAAGTAAAATAGCAAGCGGCCCTTCCACTTCAGCAATAACCTGCCCGGCTTCAATTTTTTTTCCATCAGCCGTCTTCCAGGAATAATCAATCCGGGCGGACGCTTTTTCGGCCAGTAAATCATAAACTATTTTAAGAAGTCCAAGCCCGGCTATTATTCCGGTTTCGCGACTTACAAACCTCCCCCGCCCACTATCACCGGGCCCGACAGTAAAGGTGGTTGTCAGATCACCACTTCCTATATCCTCCTCGAGAGATTCCCGCACATGTTTTTTAAGAAACTCAAAATCTATTTCTTCCCTGATTTCAAACATCTACAAAACCTCCATTGATTTCTTCTATTTTATCGCGAAGCCGGGCCGCCTTTTCAAATTCCAGTTTTTCAGCAGCCTCCTCCATCGCTTCAAAAAGTTCATCCACAACCTGGCGGGGATCAGCAGTCGACTCAATAATACTATCCAGCTCTTCCAGGTCATCACTTTCGGCGGGGAGAAAATCTTCTATATCTTTTACTATAGTTGCCGGTTCTATGCCGTGTTCACGGTTATATTCAAGCTGTCGCTCCCGGCGGCGATCGGTCTCATCTATTGCTTCCTTCATCGCCGGAGTGATTCTATCCCCGAACATTATCACCCTGCCGTCAATATTACGTGCGGTCCGGCCGATTATCTGAATAAGCGTTGTTGCCGAGCGCAGGAACCCCTGGCGGTCAGCATCCATAATCGCCACAAGGGTA
>JBKGYI010000257.1:0-2556 GCA_046546195.1 bacterium
GCTAAAAACCACTGTTTTAGAGCGCGTCATAATCTCTCAAATCCTTTTTTTGGTTCCGGCGGTGATTATGCAGCCTTCGCAAGTATTCCGAAGCCACACCACGCCAGTTTTCATCACTCCCATTATTTTTTAACCACCTGGCATATTCAAGGGCCTTGCTTATCTGCCCGGCGGATTCCTCAAGCTGAATCAGATAAAAAACGGCTTCCATGCCGAATTCACTCTCGGGGTCCAGTTTAAATAGTTTTTCTAACCAGGGTCGGGCCTCCCGGGGCGTATCTGCGCCCATTGACGCTCGGGCCCGGGTTAGCAGAATTTCCTTTTTAATTTCTGAATCGAGATTTTCTTCCCGGAGTAACTCTTCCAGTATCGGACTGGCTTGATCGGGTTTTTCAGCCAGCAGCAAAGTCTGGGCCTGGAGAAGTTTCGCTTCCACTTTTTGTTCCGGAATTTTTTTGGAGGCAATTTCAAAAGCGCGGGCCGCTGCATCGTTCTCATCCATCTGCTGGAGGGCATAACCGCTTAAAAGCCAGCGGCGGTTATCATCGGTTCTGTCCAGCCATGTTATGACATCGCTGAAAGACTCTAACTTAAAATATCCCACGCCAATTCCGTAGGCAAGATTTGCTTTATCTTCTTCGCTCAGATCATTATTTTTAAATATTTCTTCTGCTTCTTCTACAGCATCTGCAGGTTTATCGGCTTCCAGCTTTTCTAAGATACCATCCAGATCACTCACTGTAATCAATCCCGTTGAATCGGTTCATGGCTGAATTCAACCTACTGTTAGATATTTCCTTCAGTATCAGAGTAATCTTATTAATTATCCGGGAAAAAATCTCAGCATCCGCGGCTGCTATCTGGGAAAGAACGTATTCTTTTACAGGCAGGTTGTTTGGACACGGGCCAATACCAATGCGCAGACGGGGAAAATTGTCAGTATGTAAATTATTAATAATACTTTGAACCCCTTTATGGCCGCCACTGCTACCGGAGGGCCGGATACGTATTTTTCCCACGTCAAGGGCAAGATCGTCATAGATTACAAATATTTTCTCTTTCGCAAGCCCAAATTGTTTTACCCAGGCCGCGAGAACCTCACCGGAACGATTTACATAGCGCCCCGGTTTACCGGCAAAATCTGCCGGAGCAAACCGGAGGCTGTAAAACTCACCGATGCGCTGGGCCTTCAGTTGACCCCGAAATGCTTCACAAACTGTATCGATTGCTGCAAAACCGAGGTTATGGTAGCTATTCCGATACTTATTCCCGGGATTACCAAGACCAATTACCGATTCAAGACGGTCGGTGGCGGATCCCATTCATTAACCGGCGGCCGGTGCTTCTTCCGCCGCGGACCCTTCAACTTCTCCTTCGACTTCTTCACCCGCCACCTCTTTGCCTTCCTCGGCGGCCTTCTCCATTGCTTCTTCCACGGTCTCTTCAATCGTTTCCACGCCGGCGGCGGGAGTAACTGTAAGGTCAAATTCCTCGGGGGGCTGTATACTGGCCACTGTCTGGTTAAGACGACCCAGGAACTCAACACCTTCGGGTGCCGGGATCTCAGAGATGGTCAGCGTGTCCCCAATTTCCATATCTTCAATATCCACTTCCAGCGCTTCAGGAATATTATCAGCCCGACAGCTTACCCGAAGCGAACGGACCGGCTGGTCAACAATACCGTCTTCCTGTTCGACTCCAACTGCAGTTCCAACAAGTTTCACAGGAACTTTAACCTGAACCAGATCATCGGGACTGACCTGATGAAAATCGACATGGAGCAACTCACTGCTGACAGGATGCATATCCGCATCTTTTATAAGTACATCGCGAGGGGTATCCTCGGAATCTATTTTTAGTTCAACCAGCACATTATTCATGGCGCCTTTTTTCAAAAGAGTTCGGATATCACCAACATTAACGGCAACATTCAAGGACTCGGCGACATCACGACCATAAATAACCGCAGGAATTTTCTTCTCTTCCCTTAATTGACTATTAGAACTTTTCCCTGTTTTTTCTCTTTTTACAGCATCAAGACTTAAATCCATTTTATTTCCTCCTGTTAATTTCATTCTCATTTAATATCTGTTCAACACAAGCCTGATATTATAGCATCATTCAACAAAAAAAATAAGACCTTCAAAATTAAAATTATACTGTCAGCCGAAACCCGAAAAATCTAAGGCTGTAAGTCAATACCAGCGGTACAAAAATAGATGGCGGCTAATTGCCAGAGCCAGTCCGCCAACAACGGCGAGGACTGCATAGCTCCGGTGCCCGAAAAAAATATTTTACCTGCTTTCAGAAACATAATAACACTTATAGAATATTAGGTGGATAGAAAGTTGCAATATAAATATCAAATAGGTTATACTGGTTCTGGTATGAGTTTTTATGAAGGGGCAGGAGGAGTTTTTATGAAAAAATTATCATTAACAGTTCTGATAGCAATTTTCCTTGTTTTTGAAATAAGTCCTGCCTCTGCCAATTTCAGCCAACCGATTTCCAGCAGATACCAACAACAATCCGCTTCCTCAATAGTTGGCCCTTATT
>JBKGYI010000258.1:0-2541 GCA_046546195.1 bacterium
CCTTTGATTAAAATATTTATATCTTGATCGGCGACCTGATCAATCATATCCCTGAGTTCTTGCATCTGCGCCGAATCACCGATAAGCTGCGAGGTTTCGGTCCCCGCAGATTGTTTTTCCCGAAAAGCTTCAAGCTGCTTGTAGGCTCTTATCTCTTTATTTATCTTGTTCAATAAAGCGTTAATGGTCGCCGCACTAACCGGTTTTTCCAGGTAATCCCAGGCCCCCTTTTTCATCGCATTCACTGCATTCTGAATCGAAGCGTGGCCGGTCATAATTATCACCGGAAAATCTTTTTCCACCGCCTGTATTCGCTCCAGAAGTTCCAACCCATTCATCCCCGGCATTTTAAAGTCAGAAAGCAGACAATCAATACGGGCCTGAGAAATCCATTCCAGGGCCTTTTCCCCTTTCGCAGCGATCACAACATCGGCATCGATTTCAGAAGCCAGCATTCGAGCCAGTGAAATATCATCATCAACAATTCCGACTCTCATAATTTAAATTCCTTCCGAAATTGGTTTTGGAAAAGTAAGCATAACCTTTGTTCCCCGCCCGGGTGTCGACTTAATTAACATTCGGCCGCGATGATTGCGACATATCTTTTTGACCAGGATAAGACCCAGCCCCATCCCCGAATAATCAAGCGGGCGCGCGGAACCGGAAATGGTAGCTGCCGCATCCTTTTCCATCCCCCCGGCAAAATCCTGGACACTCAAACACCATTCGGGACCGGAAGAAAAAAACACGATTGATATTTTTCCAGAATCAGTTTCATACGCGCGGCGACTGTTGCGAATAAGATTGCTCAGGGCCATTTTTAACTGATGAGGGTCACAATATACCCAGGATAGCCCGGAGCGAAAAACAAGATTCTGCGCTCCCGCCACCAGCTCGAAAAGCCGGGGGATGGAGATCCAGCGCGGAGCGAACTGTTCGCGGCGATATACTTTCTCCACTGAAGCCACTGTCTGTTCCAATTGCTCGAATTCCTCCGGAAATGATTCTATTTTCTCGGAATTAACCAGACGCTCCAGTTTCAATTTGAGACGGGAAAGAGGACGCCTTATTTCGTGGACAATCGTTCCAATTAATTGTCCTGGCTGTTCTTTATTTTCCTTCCCCGGCGCAGGTAATGTTTCTTGATCAACGGACAAAAAAGAATATTCGCTGTTTTTCATACTTTTAAGGATAGGTCTGATAACAAAAAACAGCAGAAGCAAAAAAACAATAAAAATTGGCAGCTGAACAAACACCCAGCGGGGATATTCGAAAACCTGTGCCCCAAAAACAAGCGGCAGAGAAATCTCCATCAGTAACAGCAAAACTATCACAGCAAATAAAGACATAATAAAAAAATACCGGTTGCCGGTCATTTTTGTCTACCTCTTGCTCTTATGTTAAGCTTTTACTCTGGCTGCGACAAGTTATAATTTTCTCATGTAACGCTTGATTTATCATTATTAACACTTTTGAAATTTTATTTTTTTGAAAAAATCAGGGATAAACACGTAACAAGTATATCAAAGTCAGCTCTTTTACCGGAATATTCCCGGCGATGAAAAATATAAAATTTTATGCTGCAAAAGGACTGAATTATGATAAACAACACCAGTTTAATTTCCGTTGTTATCCCGGTTTATAACGAAGAAGACAATATTTCTTCTCTGCACACTGAAATCGTGGATGTTTGTGAAAAAAATAATTATGACTATGAAATTATAATCGTCGATGACGGCTCGGATGACAGTACCGGAGCGGTGGCCAGAAAACTATCCCCGGCCACCTACATCCGGATGCGCCGAAATTTTGGTCAGACTTCAGCATTGGACTGCGGGATAAAACACAGCAGCGGAAGATATATTGTCACCCTGGACGGCGACGGCCAGAACGATCCGGCAGACATACCGAGATTGATAGAGTATCTCGAAGAAAATAACCTGGACCTGGTAAGCGGCTGGCGAAAGGAGCGCAAAGACCCTATCTTTAAACGTCTTTCCTCCCGCATCGCCGCTTTACTGAGAAGGCTGATAATTCATGATAACCTGCACGATTCCGGCTGCACGCTAAAAGTATATAAAGCAGAATGCTTCGAAGGAATCAGCCTGTTTGGGGAAATGCACCGCTTTATACCCGGGGTGCTGAGAATAAAAGGTTTTAATGTGGGCGAACTTGAAGTAAACCATCGCCGACGGCAGAGCGGAAAAACAAAATATAACTGGCAGCGGGGAATAAAAGGATTTTTAGATATGATCGGAGTCTGGTTCTGGCACAAATACGCGGTTCGTCCCCTGCACCTGTTGGGCGGGATAGGGGCGCTGCTTTTCTTTGCCGGAACATTAACAAGTATCACCGGTATCTGTTTTTACTTTATGGGAATTCAGCTTTTTCGCTTCTTCCTGCCGGTTCTATCCTCATTTTTGCTGACCTCGGGGATGCAGATTTTTCTGTTTGGCCTTATAGCCGACATGCTGGCCAAAAACTATTTCCAGTCCACTCCCGACACACCCTACAGCGTAGCAGAAATAAAAAACAACCAGG
>JBKGYI010000259.1:0-2525 GCA_046546195.1 bacterium
ATCGACTTTGAAAAAATGGAACGATGAGTTTCGGGATTGTGTTTATCTTAGTTTTGCTATTGAACACAAAGAAATAGAGCGGTTGTTGCCTCCCGGTACTAAAGCTGACACCCGGCATTACCGAGGTAAAGAATGGGGGTTTTTCTCACTTATATTTTTGAAAAGTGAATCTACTTTTAGCCAGCTTTTGCCCTGGCCGAAATTCAAGTATTCACTTTCAATACTGCGGTTTTATGTGATCGACGGGAGTAATAGAACAGCCACCTACCTTGCCCGCTTTTACTCTCCAGGATTTCAGAGTACACTTTTGAAATTAATTGGTGGAGTGCCGGTGGCCAGAGTAAATGCCGATTTTCCAACCCGGGCTCAGCCGGGTGGAATTTTTAGCTGGAATATTGAAGGGCGCGGTGCGGTTGATATTCGCTGTAAAATAGAGGCCCGGACCGGTTTGAGCGGGGGATTACCGGATCTTTTTGAAGAACCGGATGATTACCGCCGGTTTATTTTAAATCGGCCTATTGCTTACCACAGCGCCAGCTTAAAAGATGTGAAAAAAATAAAATTATCGGCACATTATAGCAAGCCCCATCAGGTAACTATTAAAAAATGTGAACTTGGACTTATAGCCGCAGACATGGAGCGCCACAGCTTCCCGGAAGCAATAAGCGGCGCTTTTTATCTTTCTGATTTGACCGTGGGGGCCAAAGTAAGAGAGACGGTTCCGCTGGCAGAACTCACCGGTTAATTTAGCTCTTAAATTTTTATTCCGAGAGGAAAACTGAATTTTCAATCCCCTTTTATGACGGCGAGGGGAGACAGCCGGGCTACTTTTTCGGTTATATTTATTTCCGTCAGTGTTTCTACCACCAGGTCAATATTTTTGTAGGCCTGAGGAGCTTCGTCAATAACCTGGCCGGCTTTTGCTCCGAAAATCGGTATTTTTTCCATCGCTTTCTTTAAACTGTTTAGGCTAATTTCTTTTTTAGCTCTTGTTCGCGACATACTGCGCCCTGCACCGTGGTTTACTGAATAGTAGGTTTCTTTACTGTTTTCTGTAGCCCGCAAGACATAAGAACTGGAACCCATATTACCGGGAACCAGAACCGGCGGGGCGATTTTAGAATAATATTCGGGATTATCAGGTTCGCCGGCCGGCAAAGCACGCACTGCCCCTTTGCGGTGGATTAATAATTTTCTTGAATCTATCTCTTCAAACCGGGCCAGGTTGTGGGAAATATCATGAACGATTTCTAATTTTGTTTTAGAGAATCTGTTTCCGGCAAACTTTTCAAAAACAGCTCTGATATCATAAGTAAGAATCTGTCTGTTAGTATAGGCAAAATTAGCGGCAGCAGCCATGGCAGCAAAATAATCACGCCCGATCTCACTATCTATGGGGGCTGCGGCAAGACCCTTTGTGGGGAAAATAATCCCGAGTTTCCCGGAATTTTCCTTCATAATATTGGAATAATCAACGCAGGTCTGGTGGCCAAAACCACGGCTGCCGGTATGAATCTGGATAACAATTTGTTCGGGGTGCAGTCCGTATGAACGTGCTGTTTTTGATTCAAAAATTTCATCCACACGGTCGATCTCGATAAAATGATTGCCGCCCCCGAGAGTGGATAGCTGGTCAGCACGCTCGCGGGCTGCAGGGGTTATCGCATTTAGATCGCTGCCGCGAAAAGAACCTCCGTCCTGAAGTTTTTCCAGATCTCCCTTTGCAACAAACTCTGTTTTTTCCAGGGCCTGAACTCCATTAAGGAAAATATCGTCAAGAACCGGTTTCAGTTTTTTCTGATGGGGGCTGCTTTTACCGACCCCGGTCGGCACTCTGGCGGCGATCATTTGAGCCAATCTGGATATATCCCTGTCATCAACCTCCTCGCTGAAAAGGGGGGTGGCCAGCAGCCGGACCCCGCAGTTGATATCCATGCCCACCGCACCGGCTGAAATAAGTCCCGAGTTAGCGTCCATAACAAGGACTCCGCCGATTGGAATGCCAAACCCCGTGTGAGCATCCGGCATCCCGAGGACAGCAACAACTCCCTGAAGTGAGGCAGCGTCGGCAAACTGTTTCACAGCCTGCTTCTCGAGTTGTTTGAGCAATTGACCATTCAGATAAAGGATAGGCTCAACTCTCATGCCATCACTTTTGGGGATGCGAAACTTATTTTTACCAATTTTTTCTAACATAATAAAACCCCCGTGAAAATATAATTGGTCTGACTTCAAGATTAGTTTAATCTTTTAAAATTGCAAGAAAAACAGAAACAGCTTCCCTGCCGCTGTTTTATCCGGTGATGGTGGGTGAGGCGAGAGGTGTCGAAAGGTGCTGATTTTATTTGTTGTTTTCAGGGGGTGAATATTAATATAAAATTGTAGAAACTGCCGGATGAAAATATAAAAGCCGGGTTTTTAAAATAATTTAAACTATTATTTACTTTTATGGAGAGATTTATTATGGAAAAAAACTTTTTAGAAAAGTATCCCCGAATAGGGCTGGGTACCTGGGAAATAACTGA
>JBKGYI010000260.1:0-2512 GCA_046546195.1 bacterium
GTTACCGGCGCTTCCAGTGGGATAGGCGCGGCGACGGCCCGTTTGCTTGCTTCGCAGGGACACAGCGTTTTTCTGGCGTCCCGCAGTTTCGAAAAACTTGAGGAAATCGCCGCCGAGATAAACAATAATGGCGGCCGGGCAGTCGCAGTTAAGCTGGATCTTGAAGATAAAAATTCTATAGAAAAATGTGCGCAGCAGGTGATACGTTGTGCGGCCGCGCCTTTTGTTTTAATTAACAATGCTGGCTATGGTATATATGGCCGCGTGGAATCGGTGCCTTTACCGGAAGCGCGGCGGATGTTTGAAATAAATTTCTTTGGTGCCCTTTATTTGACCAACTCACTGCTGCCGTTACTTAAGAAGAACCCGCCGGGGCGGGTGATTAACGTTTCTTCCGGTGTGGCCAAACGGGGGTTTCCTATCATGAGTTATTATGCTGCTTCCAAAGCTGCGCTGGAATCTATCTCCGAAAGTATGCGCCTTGAGCTTGAACCATATGGAATTGTTGTTCAGATTGTTTATCCCCTGCGCACCGGGACGGCGTTTTCCAGTGCTGCGGTCAGGTATGTTCCGGATGGTTTTAAATTTCCCGAACACGGTCCGACTCAGACTGCAACTGCTGTGGCCCGGGCAATCAATCGCGGCCTTAATTCTAAACGGATACGGATTCATCCCCATTATTCCACCAAATTACTCGGGGTTCTTAATGAGTTTTTTCCGGAACTTACTGCAAAGATATTAAGTCTGCGCGAAACAGTAAGACGCTCTTTTGAAAGCCTGCCGCCCCGATAACTGCTCAGGGGAGTGGGAATAGCTTGTAAATAAAGTGATCACGCTGTTTTATCAAAAGTAGAACCCCCTGTGTGCCTTCGGACTGTTTTGTTTCCAGGTATTCGACGAATTCATCCAGACTGGAGATGTTGCGGCGGTCGGCCTCGACGATGATCGAGCCTGGTTCAAGCCCGTGTCGTTGAGCGTGTGAGCCCGGTTTGACCTCTTCGACCAGCAGAGCGGTTCGCGCGGGACGTACGCCGTATTGTTCGCGTGCTTTTTCTGGAGAGAGTTCTGTTAAAACAAGACCCATTTTTCCAAGTATATTTTCCTGCGGATCGCCTGGCCGCGGTCTTTTTGCCTGTTTTTCGTCATCCGGGACCATATCAAGTGTTATTTGCAGCTCGATTATTTCTCCGGCACGGTCCACGGTAACAGTTACTTCATCCCCGATAGTTCGGGCGGTAACTTTTCTCTGCAGATCATGCGGTGAAGTTACAGTTTCTCCGTCGAATTCAATAATCAGATCGCCCTGGCGCAGCCCGCTTTTTTCAGCCGGGCCGTTCTCGACTACTTCTGCTATTAAAACGCCCTTATCGTGTTCAAATTTTTCAGCCATTTCTGCAGTTAGTTTCTGGATCATAACTCCCATCCAGGGTCGGCGTACTTCGCCGTGCTCGATTAAATCATCGGCGGTGCGCCTGACCATATTTGAGGAGATAGCAAAACCTATTCCAACGTTACCGGTGTTTTCCATCTGTCCCCCGGAGATTATCATCGTGTTAACACCGATTACGTCCCCCTCGATATTAACCAGAGGCCCGCCGGAATTCCCCTGGTTAATTGCAGCGTCGGTCTGGATAAAATCTTCGTAACGCATGGCGTCTATTGCCCGGTGGGTGGCGCTCACATGACCAACGTTAACGGTATTTTTTAACTGAAAAGGTGCGCCGACTGCAATTGCCCACTGGCCGGTTTTTACTTCATCTGAGTTCGCAAATTTAACTACAGGAAGTCCGCTCATTTCTATTTTTATTACAGCAAGGTCGGCCTGAGGGTCACTGCCTATAAGTTCGGCTGTTACCTGTTTCCCATCGGCCAGTTGAACTTCTATCGAGTCGGCCTGTTCAATTACGTGATAATTAGTGATTATATAGCCGTTTTCCCGGACTATCATTCCGCTGCCCAGGTTTGTGACCTCCCGGGGAGTCGAGAACCGGTCGCCAAAGAAATCTTCGAAGAAAGGATCCCTGAATCCTGGTGAAAAGGGGAACGGTTGCTGCCGAACCTGTTTGCGGGTGAATACTGTGACAACGGTCGGTTTGACCCGTTCTGCGGCGTAACCGATTGCTTCTTCCAGTTGCTGGGCTACGTTAAGAGCTTCCCCCGGTCGTTCATCGTCACCGCGGGGGCCTTCGTAGACAGAGTCATTGTTCTCGCTGGCGTTGAGGAAGATATTATCTGCTTGCTGGCTGATTCCAAACAGGAACCCGGCACTTAGCATCACAATTGCAAATATCAGTATATATTTTTCACTTTTTAATTTTTGCATGGTAATCCTCCCTAAAATTATGTAATAGGTTATCAACTGTCTTTAAATTTTACCTTCGTCCAAATAAAATTTAAAGACCGAAAGTTCTGCTAACAGAACAATAATGGACTTTCACCGGTCGTCATACCCGCGATAGCGGGAATCCAGCGGCGTTGACGTTACAGTTTTGAATTCATAGAGTCAAAACCA
>JBKGYI010000261.1:0-2501 GCA_046546195.1 bacterium
ATTCCGGCAGCGGAATAGATAATGTCTCGGAGCTAAAAGATAAGACGATCGCTTTTGTTGATCCCGATTCCGCTTCCGGCTATCTTTTCCCTCTGGCCGAACTGATTCAGGAACATGGAATCGATCCGGTGAATGATCTGGATAAAATTTCATTTCTGGGCGGCCACGATCGTGTCGTGGAGGCTGTGAATAATGAGCAGTTTGTCGCCGGCGTAGCCTATGATGATGCCCGGCGGCTGATTCTTTCTGAAGAGGAATTGGATAGATTACCGATTCTTTCCCGCACACGCCCGATCCCTTCTGAACCAACGGTTATATCCGCTCGTTTGCGCTCTGATGATGAATTATATGAAAAATTAACAGAATTTTTACTCAATCTGCACAAAACCGAAGAGGGGCGGAAAATCCTGGATTCTTTTGGCGAAAATATTGAACAGTTAATCCTGGCCGAAGACAGTGATTACGATGATGTACGGGTGGTATACCGGACACTGAATAAATACGAGGTTACATTGCCATGAGATTAAGTTTAAGAGTAAAATTAATCCTGCTGCTGGTTTTTGTTGTTACGGTCGGTATGGTTTTAATGACCTACCTGAATATAAGTTCCCAGGTTCAGGCCCGGATGGATGGGATGAAACGGGAGGCCCGGTCGGTGGCAACAGTTTTCGGACTTAATTACGCTCAATCGATGCTAACCGGGCAAAAGCTTGACAATATAAACCAGCTCAGCACCCGGCTGTGGGAATCCGCCGCCGAAAACGCTGTTTTCCTGGTGGCTTATGACGTTGATGGCCACAGTATTTTTCAGTATCCACCGGCAGAGCAAATTGAAGACCAGTTCCATATTCAGCCGATTCCTCCCCGGCAAAATCGACTTCTCCTGCGTTCGAAGCTTGAAGTTTTCGGTCGCTGGGTCCGCGGAAATAATCTTTATGATGTGCTTGTGCCGATTCGCTATCACAGCAATGATTTTGGAGTTATCCGCCTTGGTTTTGATACCCATGAAGTTAGCGAAGAACGCAATCAAATAATTTATAAAAATGCCCTTATGACAGCCGTTTTCTGGCTGCTGGCCGCTTTGAGCGGGATATTTTTTACCTCAAAAATTACGCGCCCTCTTTCGGAACTGGTCAGTGTGGCCAACAGGTTAGGCAAAGGAGACCTTGAAGCCCGCAGTGACATAAACACCGGTGATGAAATTGGGGAATTAAGCAAAGATTTTAATATTATGGCCGACCGTATCAAAGCGCGCATTAAGGAGCGCGAACAATCGCTGGCACAATTACAGGCGATTCAGCGGGTGGGCACAATGCTGAATGAAAGTGGCAGCCCCGATGTTTTCTTCCCCGTCCTCGACGAGGCGATGCAGACTTTATACGACGTAGATATATTTTTACCTGTAATCTGGGATGGTGAGGTGTTTGTTGCCCCTTACAGCCGCCCCCAACTGGAGCAGCCTCTTTTCATACCCTCCCATGCACCGGCTCTGGAGGCCGTTGAAGATGAACCGCGAGCTGTTTTTGTTGAACCGGAGGATGACTGGCCTGAACCCCTGCAGCAGGTTAACTGGGCTTATCCCCTCAAGGTCGGCGACGATCTTAACGGTGTCCTTTATATGAAATTAAGCCGGGAACTTGACGAACAGGAGCAGGAGTGGATGTTTATCTGGGGCACGCAGGTCTGCCAGGCTGTTCGCGGCATGGTTCTGGAGGGGAAAATAAGCGAATACCAGGAAAAATTTGTAGAAGCAACCAGGGATATGCTTAAGAAAAAGATAAGAGACGGTTTTGTTGATTTTCTATTGATTACCCAGCCAGATTTTACCGAGCGCCGTAATGAAGAAGGAATTTTTTACGGCGAGGATTTCTCAGAACTGCTGAAACAGGATTTTGAAGCGGCTGAGCTGCCGGTTGCTATTGTTCAGACCCGGCTTAACCAGTTCTTAATTCTGGCCCGCGAACTTGATGATTGGGAAAAATCAACACTGGAAAAAACAGTTAAAAACTTCTCTGAAGCTAATTTTGAATTAGAATGGTTCGAAGGCGAACCGGACATAGCAGCCCTCCAGGAGTTTTTGCTCACCTGATAAAAAACTAATTACAATAGTAATATTACCCCTTACCCCCTTATTTTATGCCACTATCCATAAGTAATCGGTAATAAGGATAGTGGTTTACCTTCCAATGCCCCGTCATTGCCGGGTTTGACCCGGTAATTCATTTTTTAAAAGGGTTTTCCGGCTCTGCGGGCACTTTGTGCCCTTGTCTGGAATGACGTTGAAAGCTGTAGCGATTTTGTTTTTTTGGGGGACCCTGTTTATTTTTCGTTCGGTGCTCCGAAACTGTAGGTGAGGGAGAATTTTTGGTGGTTGCCGAGTTCGCCGAACTCTTCGAGGGCGTAGTCGAATTTTAGCTGCTGGTAGTTGAAGCCAAACCCCATCCTTATCCCGTCATCCGCATCCTGGCGGCCGCTGTATCCGGCCCGGAAGAATAATTGTT